>JANNQO010000267.1:0-6497 GCA_031400795.1 Rubrivivax sp.
ACCTTTCGCTTCGA
This sequence comes from Rubrivivax sp., assembly GCA_031400795.1. GTDB lineage: Bacteria > Pseudomonadota > Gammaproteobacteria > Burkholderiales > Burkholderiaceae_C > Rubrivivax. The sequence goes on from JANNQO010000267.1 coordinate 15, forward strand.
CGAGAGCAAGGCGCCCGGTGTGGTGGCGCTGCTCACCGCCGCGAGCCGCGAGATCTCCGCCGGGTTGGGCTGCACAGTTTTCCCGCTCGCACCGCAGAAGACGTCGGCGCGGGGCCGGCGGTGATCGGCAGCGCGACCCACGGCCCGGTGTCCAGGAGCAGCGTCGGCGGCACGTCAGACTTTGCCGAAGCCGTCCATGTGCTTGGGGTTGGTGGCCAGATCGCCCGGCCCGCCTGCGAAGCAGCCGACCAGGTCGCCCGCTTGCTCGAGCGCTGACACGAACTTGCCGCGCCCGGCAGGGCGCGAGACGTAAGCCGCCAGCGAGCGGCGCACGAGTTCTGACTTGGTCAGGTGCTCGCGCCGGATGGCATCCTCGATCGCACGCTCCATCGCGGCAGAAATCTTGATCGACAGCGTGGTCATGGTGCCAACGTATGATGCAGAGGCAGACGATCATACCGCGCTTGCGCTGGCGATTTGATCGAGGCCGCCGGCTGGAAGCAGGTCGAGGCAGCGGAACGATGCGGCGCGTTTCGCTCCCTTGGCCCACCCTCAGCGATCACGCCAGGTCGAAGCGATCCAGGTTCATCACCTTGTTCCAGGCCGCCACGAAGTCACGCACGAACGCCGGCTGCGAGTCGCTGCACGCGTAGACCTCCGCGATGGCACGGAGCTGGGAGTTCGAACCGAAGGTCAGATCGGCGACCGTGCCCGTCCATTTCAGCGCGCCCGTCGCCCGATCGCGGCCCTCCAGCACGCCCGCTTCGGTGGCGGACTTCTGCCACGACGTGCTCATGTCCAGGAGATTCACGAAGAAGTCGTTGGTCAAGGTCTCGGGCCGCTTCGTGAACACGCCGTGCCGGGCCTGGCCGGCGTTGGCGTTCAGCGCGCGCAGGCCACCGATCAGCACCGTCATCTCGGGGGCGGTCAGCGTCATCAGCTGGGCCTTGTCCACCAGCAGCTCCGCCGCCGATCCTTCGAGCCCCTTGCGAACGTAGTTGCGGAAACCGTCCGCGGCCGGCTCCAGCACGGCGAAAGACTCGACATCGGTCTGCGCCTGCGACGCGTCCATGCGCCCGGGCGAGAAGGGCACTTTCACCTCAACGCCGGCCTTCTTCGCCGCGGCCTCGACCGCTGCGCAGCCGCCGAGCACGATCAGGTCGGCCAGCGAGATCTTCTTGCCGCCGGCTTGCCCGCCGTTGAACTCCGTGCGGATGCCTTCCAGCTTCGACAGGACCTTCGACAGTTCGGCCGGCTGGTTGGCCTGCCATTCCTTCTGCGGCGCCAGGCGGATGCGCGCGCCGTTGGCGCCGCCACGCATGTCGCTGCCGCGGAAGGTCGCCGCCGATGCCCAGGCGGTCGCCACCAGCTGGGAGATGGACAGGTCCGACGCGAGGACCTTGGCCTTCAGCGTCGCAATGTCCGCCTCGTCGACCAGCGCATGGTCCACGGCGGGCACCGGGTCCTGCCAGATCAGCCGTTCCTTGGGCACCAGCGGGCCGAGGTAGCGGGCGATCGGCCCCATGTCGCGGTGCGTCAGTTTGAACCAGGCGCGGGCGAAGGCGTCGGCGAACTCCGCCGGGTTGGCCATGAAGCGGCGCGAGATCTTCTCGTAGGCCGGGTCCATGCGCATCGCCATGTCGGCCGTGGTCATCATCGGCGAGCGGCGCTTGCTCGGGTCGTGGGGGTCCGGTACCGACTGCCGTGCGGCCGGGTCCTTGGGCTGCCACTGGTGGGCGCCGGCAGGGCTCTTGCTCAGCTCCCATTCGTGGCCGAACAGGTTCTCGAAATAGCCGTTGTCCCACTTGATCGGGTTGCTGGTCCAGGCACCTTCGATGCCGCTGGTGATCGCGTCGCTGCCTTTGCCGCTGCCGAAGCTGCTCTTCCAGCCCAGGCCCTGCTGCTCGATGCCGGCGCCCTCGGGCTCGGCGCCGACCAGGGCCGCGTCGCCGGCGCCGTGGGCCTTGCCGAAGGTGTGGCCGCCGGCGGTGAGCGCGACGGTCTCCTCGTCGTTCATGGCCATGCGGGCGAAGGTCTCGCGAATGTCGCGCGCTGAGCCCAGCGGGTCCGGGTTACCGTTCGGGCCTTGCGGGTTGACGTAGATCAGGCCCATCTGCACGGCGCCGAGCGGGTTGTCGAGTTCGCGGTCGCCGCGGTAACGCTCGTCGCCGAGCCAGGTCTTTTCCGGGCCCCAGTAGACATCCTCTTCCGGCTCCCAGATGTCGGGGCGGCCGCCGCCGAAGCCGAAGGTCTTGAAGCCCATCGAGTCCAGGGCGACGTTGCCGGTCAGCACCAGCAGGTCGGCCCAGGAGAGCTTGCGGCCGTACTTCTGCTTGATCGGCCACAGCAGCCGGCGGGCTTTGTCGAGGTTGCCGTTGTCCGGCCAGCTGTTCAGCGGCGCGAAGCGCTGGTTGCCGGTGCCCGCACCGCCGCGACCATCGGCGATGCGGTACGTGCCCGCGGCATGCCAGGTCATGCGGATAAAGAGCGGCCCGTAGTGGCCGTAGTCCGCGGGCCACCAGTCCTGCGAATCGGTCATCAAGGCATGGAGATCCTTGACCACGGCGTGCAGATCGAGGGTCTTGAACTCCTCGGCGTAGTTGAACGCCTCGCCCATCGGGTCGGACTTGGAGGAGTGCTGGTGGAGAATCCCGAGTTTCAGCTGGGTGGGCCACCAGCCGGCGTTCGTCGGCGCTCCGGCTGCCGCGTGAACGCGGGCGCCACCCGAGAACGGGCACTTTGCTTCGTTGGTCATGCTGATCTCCTTCGGCCGTTGCGGCTGACAGAACGGAAGAGTCTAGAGCGCGGGCACCGATCGATCAACGCGACGAAACCAATGGGAGCGATAGTGCGGCCCGACAATCGCTGCGGGCCTGCGGCCGCGTCCCGGGTAGCCCAGCGCAGCCCACCAAGGCCCCAGAATCCCCCGATGAAACCCCCCGCCCGCCTGCAGTCCCTGATCGCCGAGGGCCTGATCGACAGCGTCGTGCGCCAGCTCAAGAGCGGCAAGGAAGCCGATGTCTACGTCGTGCGCTGCGCTGGCGAGATCCGCGCGGCCAAGGTCTACAAGGAAGCCCACCAGCGCAGCTTCCGCCAGGCGGTGGACTACACCGAGAACCGCAAGGTCAGGAACAGCCGCCAGGCGCGCGCCATGGCCAAGGGCACGACGTTCGGCCGCCAACAACGCGAAGCCGCATGGCGCAGCGCCGAGGTCGACGCGTTGTACCGCCTGGCCGCCGCCGGGGTGCGCGTGCCGCGGCCGAGCAACTTTCACGACGGCGTGCTGTTGATGGAGCTGGTGGCCGACGAGCAGGGCGACGCCGCACCGCGTCTGAACGATCTGCCCTTCAGCGAGGCGCAGGCGCGGCAGCACCACGCCACGCTGATCGGTGAAGTGGTGCGCATGCTTTGCGCCGGCGTGATCCACGGCGACTTGTCGGAGTTCAACGTCCTGCTGGCCGCCGACGGCCCGGTGATCATCGATCTGCCGCAGGCCGTGGACGCCGCCGGCAACAACCACGCCCCGCGCATGCTGATGCGCGATGTCGACAACCTGCGCAACTTCTTCGGCCGCCATGCGCCGACGCTGCTCGCCACGCAATACGGTCCGGAGATCTGGGCGCTTTACGCGGCCGGTCAGTTGGTGCCCGACATGCCGCTGACCGGCCGCTACGAGCGCAAACGCGGCGCCGTGGATCTGTCCGGCGTGTTGCGCGAGATCGAGGACGCGCGGCTCGAAGAGGCGGCGCGTCTGCAACGTTTGAGCTGACCTGATCAAGCACCAACTTCAGCCGTCCGAATGACGCCGCGGACTGAAGACCACCGCCAGCACAGCCCCGCGGCCGAACGCAACCGCGCGCCAATCCTGGCCGAACTGCAGCGCCTGCTGCCGGCCAGCGGGCTGCTGCTGGAAATCGCCAGCGGCACCGGGCAGCATGCCGCCTATTGCATCAGCAGCAGCGCCGGCCTGCCGGGCTGGCAGTGGCTGCCCAGCGACTTCGAAGCCGCTTCGCTGCCATCCATCAGCGCCTGGTGCACCGGTTTGGACCGGGTGCGCGCGCCGCTGCAGCTGGACGTGCTGCAGCCGCATTGGCCCGGCGTGCCCGCGCAGGTCGATGCCGTGTTCTGCGCCAACATGATCCACATCGCGCCCTGGGCCTGCTGCGTGGGGCTGATGCAGGGCGCGGCGCGACATCTGTCGCCGCAGGGCCTGCTCATCACCTACGGACCGTATCTCGAGGACGACGTGCCGACATCGCCCGGCAACCTGGCCTTCGACGCCGACCTGCGCGCGCGCCATCCCGCCTGGGGCCTGCGCCGCCGCGAAGACGTCGCGCACGAAGCCGCCCAAGCCGGCCTGGGCTTGCGCGAACGCGTGGCGATGCCGGCCAACAACCTGCTGCTGGTCTGGGGCCGCAGCTGCCAGGACGCCGGGTCGTGTTGAAACAGCGGTAGCAGCGCTACTCGACCGCACCGCCCACACCGGCGCCTGCGGCGGCCGCGGTACCGGTGGACGAGGAAGCAGCAGCCGCGGCAGCGGCGGCCGAGCCGCTGGGGGGCTTGCCGGCGTAGTGCGCGCCTTGACCCGTCATCGAACCCGTGCTCGACGCTTTCGGCCCGCCGCCGGCGATGCCCCCGGCCACCGCGGCATCCTGGTCCAGCAATTCGGCCAGCGCGTCGGGGTACATCAGCGGCTGGCCGATGCCGGCGTTGTCGAGGGCGTACTGGTCGCTGTCCACCCAGGCAACGGGCAGTGCTCCGGCGGCCCCGCCCGCGGAGGCCCCTTCGACGCCGCCATCGACGTTGAACGCCGGATCCCACTGCAGCGGCTGGCCGATGCCGGCGCCGTCGAGCAGGCCGCCCCCATCGGCGAGCATGTCGCCGCCGCCCGACACACGTTCGGCGGCGCGCCCGAGCGCGTCGGGCGACACCTGCAGCGGCTGGCCGACGCCGGCATCGTTCAGCGCGGCCTGGTCGGCGCCCACCCAGGATTCCCCTCCGACCCACCCGCCATCGAAACCCGAGTCCTCCCCCGTGTACGACACCGGGTGACCCTTCATGACCTCAACGGGCTGATCACCGCTGCCCTTGATCTGAGAGGGATCGCCGGGCGGAGCAGCAATGCCGTGGACCGCTGGCGCAGCCGAGCCCGCCGCCGCGAGGTCGACGGGCTCGTCCTGGATCGCCTGGAGCGAGCGGCCGAGATCGAGGCCGAAGCCCTCTTTGAACCACGCGTCGTGTTCTTCGCTCATCGGTGTCTTTCGGCTGCGCTGCGGACGCGCGAGGCTACCCGGGCGGCAGCCCGGTCGTCAACGCTGGAGCGCGTGGAGCCGCAGCTACCAGGAAGCCGGGTCCAGCCGGCAGCAGCGCTCCTGCGCAGCTGGCCGTGGCCCGCTCCCGCGGCTCATTCGGCAAAGCACTACCTGATCGAAAACGGAGCCACGAACGGAAAGTCGCCAATCGTCTCGACGACGAAGTGCTTCCTCGTTTGTGGATAGCTGTTGGCGACGCATGTGCCGTCGTCGCTGGTGCCGCTCTTGTCCGCAATCAGTTCGGTCGCCGTCGTCTGCCGCATGATGCGGGCAGGGATCACCTGGCTGCCCACGGCAATCGGCGGCATGACGAACACCGGCGCATAGGGCAGATAGTCCTTCGGCAAGCCGTAGCGCGAATACGCCTGACCCGAACAATCCGGCGTCGTGAACGACAAGCTCGTGGCGCGATAGACGCGTGTCAGAACGCCGAAAGTCCAGTCCTTGCTGGCGAGGAACCCGACACGAGCCACCGACGTGCCGACGCGATACGCCACCGCAACATCACCGTAGAAGACATAACCATCGTTGGGCGCCCAGACCAGCGGGCCGACCACGTTGCCGCGGGCATCGACCACGACGGCTGCTGCGCTGGGGTCAGGCGCCTTGTTGCCGCCACTGGGCTGCGCGGCCACCGCTGTCGTTGCGGCGGCAGCCAGCCAGGCAAGCCATCTCGGAGTCATCTCTTTCATAGCACCGTCCCTATCCTATGCGTCGGTCGAACCCTCAGTACAGCCGGATGGCCATGTCGAACATCCAGGTCCGGCGAATCTCGATCACGTCGAACTCGCGCGCCAGATCCGGGGGGAACGCCTGGTACGGCGCCTGGCTGTGCACGATGCGTCGTATTGCCTCATCGATTTGCGGCACGCCGCTCGAGACGGTGAACGTCACCGACTCCACGCTGCCGTCGCTTCGAATGGCCACCGTCACCAGGGGATGGGTGTGCCGCTGCTTCGCCGCTTCGCGAACCAGATCGAAAGTCATGTTCAGCTCGATCTTGCGACGCCAGGCTTCCGCATACGTGACCAGATCGACGTTCGGGTCGGTGCGTCCAAAGAGTGTTCGCCGACGCGCGCCACTCGACGTGGTCGCTTGCAGCGGTGGCAGTCGCGCCGCAGGCTGCGCCTCGGGCGGACTGCTGGCTTCGGGCACCTTGGACGGCAGGGCC
>JANNQO010000268.1:0-1599 GCA_031400795.1 Rubrivivax sp.
TGATCACGCAGGACGAATCGGGGACAGTCTGGGCGAGCTGGACCGACTTCGCCTGGATCGCGAAGCGCCACGGCATCACCGACCGCAAGATGCAGTTCGACACGGCCACGGGCGTGGTGCAGTCCATCACCTCGACGGTGATGACGAAGTAGTTGCTGCGGCAGGTCGGCAGCCACCCATCCGCATCGTGCGGCGTGATGCCCGCAGCACTTTTTCATGTGTTTGGAGTGAAGTCATGAGCGGACGGATCGAACAACTCTTGCGCAACAACCAGGCTTTCGTCGCCGCGCAACTGGCACTGGACCCCGGCTACTTCGAACAGCTCGCCGAAGGCCAGCATCCCGAGTTCCTGTGGATCGGCTGCTCCGACAGCCGTGTGCCGCCCGACCGTATCACCGGCACCCAGCCTGGGGACATGTTCGTACACCGCAACATCGCCAACCTGGTGGTGCAGACCGACATGAACCTGCTCTCGGTCCTGCAGTACGCGGTAGAGGTGCTGAAGGTACAGCACGTCATCGTCTGCGGCCACTACGGCTGCGGCGGCGTGAAGGCGGCCATGGGCGATGCCGACCACGGCTTGATCGACAACTGGCTGCGCACCGTGAAGGACACGCAGCACTATTTCTGGCCGCAACTCGGCGTGCTCGACGAGGCGGCCCGCTTTCGCCGCCTGGTGGAGCTGAACGTGATTGAGCAAGTCAACAACCTGGGCAAGACCCACGTCATCCAGGATGTGTGGAAGGCCGGGCGCCGGCCGACGATCCATGGCTGGGTTTTCGATCTCGCCAGCGGTTTCCTGCGCCGCCACACCGGCGAAATCAACGGCAATGACGCCATCCGCGAGGTCTGCAAGTTCCACGGCGCCGGTGCGGGGGCACCCGCATGACCGCGGCATGGCTGGTGGCCATCCTGTGCGTGGGAGTCATGGGTTTTGCGATCCAGCGCGGCGCCACCTGCACCGTGGCGGCCGTCGACGAAGTGTTGACCAAGCGTCGCGCGCACCGCTTGGTGGCGATGCTCGAAGCGTCGCTCTGGGTCGCCGGTGGCCTGGCGCTTGCGCAGCTGGCGCACCTGGCGGGCAGCATGCCGGCCGGTTACGCGGTCAGCGCCTGGACCGTCGTCGGCGGCGCCTTGCTGGGCCTGGGTGCGTGGGTCAACAAGGCTTGCGTCTTCGGTGCCGTGGCGCGCCTCGGATCGGGCGAGTGGGCGTATGCGGCCACGCCGGTCGGCTTCTACGTCGGCTGCCTCAGCGTGATGCAACTCTTCTCACGGCCGGTGGCCAGCAAGCTTTCGGAGGACTCCCCGCTGTTCCAGGTGTCGACCCTGTTCGCTGCGATCTTCGTGATCTTCGTACTGTGGCGTCTGCGGCCCAGCCTGCTCGCTTTGCGTGGACCGGATCGCGGCGACTGGTTGCGCCAGAAGATCTGGGCGCCTCATGCCGCCACTGTGGTCATTGGCGTGAGCTTCGTCATCACACTCCTGTTGGCCGGCCGCTGGGCCTACACCGACGTGCTGGCCGATCTGGCGCAGGCCATGGACGCGGGGTCGGTCAGCCTGCTGTTGCCGATCCTGCTGTTGACTGCACTGTATGTCGGT
>JANNQO010000269.1:0-9131 GCA_031400795.1 Rubrivivax sp.
GCTTGCGCGCGCGCACGCTCGGCGCCTTCCACCTCGATGGCGCGCGACTGCTGCCAGACCATGCCCGCGGCCACCGTGGCCACCAGCGTGAGCACGATCATCGCCAGCAGCAGCGCGGCGCCGCGGCACGCGTTCGCCGATGTGGAACGTTGGCCGCGCTTCATGACCGCGGCACGACTGCGATGTCGCGCGTCAGCGTCTGGCCACGAAGCTTGAGCACGAGCTGGATGCCGTCGGGCAGCAACTCACGCTGGCGCAGTGGGCTGGGCGGCGGGTTGGGCGCGGAAGGCGCTGGGGGCGTCGGAGGCGCTGCGCCGCCCTCCGTCGCAGCCGCGGCGGCAGGCGGCGCGGCCGTCGTCGGTCCGGTTGGCACCAGCACCACGTTGCCGGTGGACTGGGCATTCGTCATGCGCCCGTCGCGGTAGAAGTAGACCTGCCACTCGTCCACGCCGTCGAGCAAGCGCACTTGCTGCACTTCGTTGCCCAGCAGCTGTTGGCTGGCCAGCCACTGGTCCTGCAAGGCCGCGCCCTTGGTCACCGGCGGGCCGGCCCAGCGTGTCCACACGCCGCTGCGCAGCGCCCAGGCCACCATCTGCACGCCGCTGTCGGCACCGTCGCGGGCGGCCACACGCGAGATGCGCAAGGTCTGGCCGTCGAAGCTCAGTGCGGGCACGGTGCTGCCGCTGTCGAACACCGCCTGCAGGTCCTGCTCCCATTGTGTGAGCACGGTGTTCAGCAGTGTCGTGCGCTCGATGGCGGCCCGCGTGCCTTCGCGGGCCCGCAGCATGCCGTCCACGCCTTGCCAGCCGAGCGCGGCGATGACCGCCATCACGACCAGCGCGACGAGCACCTCGACCAGCGTGAAGCCGGCGCCGCGCTTGTTCATCGCCGGTAGGCCACCGTGACGAGCGTGACCAGCGGCACGCCGGCCTCGCTGCTGACGCTGGCGAAGATCTGCCGGAAATCGGCATTCGCAGGCGCCGGGCGCACCAGCATGCGGCCGCGGAAGTTGCGGCCGAGTTGCTGGCAACTGAACTCGCTCTCGCCGCTGCCCGGGAAGACACGCGTCAAGCGCATCACGGTGAACTGGTTCTCCACGCACCATTGCGCCAGGATCACGTCGTCCAGCCGCTGCGCATTGTCGGCCACCGCCGAGGCCGCGCGCAGCCCGGCGGCCAGCGCCACCGCGACGATGACCAGTGCCACCATGACCTCGATCAGCGTGAAGCCGCGGGGGCGCTTCTCGCGCGTCGTCTCGCGCTTCACGGCAGCGCCTGCAGGGGCAGCACTGCAAACGACGCCAGGCCGTTGCTCGAGACCTCCAGCCGCTGCTGCTCGAGGCTGAGCACGATGCGCTGCGGCGGCAGGATCGCCTCGGGCCCGAGCAGCACGCTGCCCGCACCGACGACTTGCGCGCGCACTTCGGCGTCGAGCCAGCGTTCGGGCAGCCGGCTGCCGGCGCGCAGACCGACGAAGCGGAAGGGAACGCCGAGCTCGTTGGCCGGCACCGGCATCCAGCGCGCCGCAATGCCGGTGACGCGTGACTCGGCGCGAGCCATTTCCAGCAGCGCAGCCAGGCGTTGGGCGTCGCGTTCGAGCCGCGTCTCGGCTGGGTCGCGCAGCGCGAAACTGGCCACTGCCACACCGATGGCGATCACCGCCAGCACCACCATCACTTCGATCAGCGTGAAGCCGCGCGGGCGGCGCTGGCTGAGGCTACTGCCAAGAGCCGATATCGGCATTCTTGCCTTCGCCTCCGGCCTGGCCGTCGGCGCCGAAACTGAAGACATCGATCTCGCCCTTCACGCCCGGATTCAGGTATTGGTAGGGACGCGTCCAAGGGTCGTTGGGCAGCTTGTCGAGGTAGGGTTTCCAGGTCGGCGGGACAACACCCACGGTGGGTTTGCGCACCAGCGCCTCCAGGCCCTGCTCGGCAGCCGGGAAACGTTGGTTGTCCAGTTTGTAGAGCTTCAGGGCCTGCATCAGGTTGTTGACATCGGTGCGCGCGGCGGTGGCCCGCGCGTCATCGGTGCGGTCGAGCACGTTGGGCACGATCAGCGCAGCGAGCACACCGATGATCACCAGCACCACCATCAGCTCGATCAGCGTGAAGCCGCGGGCGCGAGGGTCTTCGGCGGCACGCATCGCGCCAGGGGTGTTTTGCATCGGTGAGCAAGGGTCTGCGGAAAGAGCTCTGAATCATAATCGTGTGATGTTGTCGCGCATCGTCGTCTTCGTGGTCTGGGCACTGGTGGCTGCTGCAGCGGTGCTGTGGGGCTCGCGGATCTTCGTGCGCTCGCCGGCCGCGCCGGCCAACCTCATCGTGGTGGCTGCGCAGCCGCCGCTGCAGGCCGATTGGGCGCGGCTGTTCGGGGCCGATGCGATGCCGGCGCCAGTCGCAGCGGCTGAAGAGCCTGCGGCAGACGCCCGTTTCCAGCTCGTCGGCGTGGTCGCACCGCGCGGCGGCGGCGGCGGCGGCGTGGCGCTGATCGGCGTCGACGGCAAACTGCCGCGCGCCTACAAGACCGGCGCCGCCATCGACGGTGCGCTGGTCGTGCAAGGCGTACGTTCGCGCGAGGTCACGCTCGGCCCGGCCGGCGGTGCCGCGCAGGTGCGCTTGACGCTGCCGCCCCTGCCGGTGGCCGCCACCGGTGCGTTGCCGGCGGCGGGCGCGATGATCGGCGTGACCGGAGGCTTCGTGCCGCCAGCGTCGAACGTTGGCCCGGCGCCGCCTTTCGGCGCGAGCATCGCGCCGCCTGCTGGTTTCGGCGGCATCGCGCCGCGTCCCGGTGGTGCCGCGCGCATGGCGGCGCAGCCGCCGTGGCCGGCCGCTGTGGCTCAACCGGGGCTGCCGGCACCTTTCGCCGCGCCGCCGCGGCCAGCCCCCGTGATGGAACCAGAGCGGGCCGAGCCCGATCCGACGACGCCCGAACCGGGCAACACAAAGCCGCTGCGTCGCCGTGTGACGACAATGTAGTCAATACAAGCGTTCGCCGGGGAAGAGTTCGTTCTGCGGCTCGGTTTCGTCGCTGTCCAGTTCACCCAGCCACGAGGGGCCCGGATCCTCGCCGTCGGCGACTTCGGTGAGCAGCGCTGCGGCGCTGCTCACCAGCGGCCAGGCCAGCGTTGCGCCGGTGCCGTCGGTGCTGTCCAGCCCGAGTTCCATCAGCGCAGTCGAGCGGAACAACGCCAGTGCCTTGTCCAGCCCGCGGTGCGGGTGGCTGCGCGTGAAGACACAGTAGTCGGTGACCGGCTGCGCAATGCGCGAGGCCAGCATCAGCGCGGCGCAGGCCGGCAGACCGTCGACGAGCAGCAGGTGCCGTTTGCTCGCGGCCATCAGCATCACGCCCACCATCACGGCGACCTCGAAGCCGCCGAACGCGGCCAGCACCTCGATCGGGTCGGTGACGCCGCGGTGCCGCGCCTGTGTCTTCTTGGCGACTTCCAGCATTTGCTGCAACTGCGTGGCATCGACGTGCGGGCCGGCGACGATGAGCTCGCGCACCGGCGTCTCGGACAGCCGAGCCAGCACCAACGCCGCGCTTTCGTTGGCGCCGACGCCCAGGCCCGCCAGCACCACCGCGTTGCCGCGCAGCTTGTCGCCGAGTTCCATGCCGGCGCGCATGCCGGCATGGGCTTGTTCGACGCTCATCGCTGCGGACATGCGCGCGTTCCGCGTGCCGTGCGCGATCTTGCGTGCCAACATGCGCTCGTGGCCGTGCAGGTCTTCGGCCACGCCGCAATCGACGACGTGAAAGCCGATCTGCTGCGCGCGCGCGAACACCGACAGCGGCAACTGGCCAGACATCAGCTGGCGCACCACCTCGCCGGTGCTGCGCCCGTCGGGGCCGCGGATGCCGTCCACCGCGATGCCGTGGTCGGCGGCGAAGACCAGCAACTGCGGCTCGCGGAACTTGGGCTTGAGCGTGCGCTGCATCAGTCCCAGGCGCACCGCCAGCGGCTCGAGCTGGCCGACGCTGCCGCTCGTCTCTTTTCGGCGCTGCAGCTTCTCGGCGAGCGCCTTCTCGAGCATCGGGTTGGAGGTCGGGGCGACGAGCGATCGCGAAGCGGCCATGGTTGCAGTGTACTTACCGTTTCACTTGATCAGCGCAGGAACAGCCGGTAGACCGCGTTGTCGGTTTCCTCGATGCAGGGGTAGGCCAGCGTCTGCAAGAAACCCTGGAAGTCGCGCTCGTCACCACGCGGCACCTGGATGCCGACCAGGATGCGGCCGTAGTCGGCGCCCTGGTTGCGGTAATGGAACAGGCTGATGTTCCAGCCCGGGTGCATCGCTGCCAGGAAGCGCATCAGCGCGCCCGGGCGCTCGGGGAACTGGAAGCGAAACAGCCGCTCGTGCTCGGCCAGTTCGCTGCGCCCGCCCACCATGTGCCGCACATGTTCCTTGGCCAGTTCGTCGTCGGTCAGGTCGACGGTGGCGAAGCCCTGCTTGACGAATTGCCGCGCGATGCGCGCAGCCTCGTCGCGGCGCGTGATCGACAGGCCGACGAAGACATGCGCCACGCGTTCGTCGGAGATGCGGTAGTTGAACTCGGTCACCGAGCGCGGGCCGATCAGCTCGCAGAAATGCTTGAACGAACCGCGCTCTTCGGGGATGGTGATCGCGAACAGGGCCTCGCGCTGCTCGCCGAACTCGGCGCGCTCGGCGACGAAGCGCAAGCGGTCGAAGTTCATGTTCGCGCCGCAGGTGATGGCGACCAGGGTCTGGCCCTTTATCTTGCCGCGCTGCACGTACTTCTTGATTGCCGCCACACCCAACGCGCCGGCCGGCTCGAGCACGCTGCGCGTGTCCTGGAAGACGTCCTTGATGGCGGCGCAGACCTCGTCGGTGTCGACGATGACGAACTCGTCAACGAGAGCGCGCGCCACGCGAAAGGTCTCGCGGCCGACCTGCTTTACCGCCGTGCCGTCCGAGAACAGGCCGACTTCGTGCAGCACGACTCGCTTGCCCGCGGCCACCGAGCGCGCCATCGCGTCGGAGTCTTCGGTCTGCACGCCGATGACGCGGATCTCCGGCCGCACTGCCTTGATGTAGGCGGCCACGCCGGAGATCAGCCCGCCGCCGCCGATGGCCACGAACACCGCATCGATCGGGCCCTGGTGCTGGCGCAGCAGCTCCATCGCCACCGTGCCCTGGCCGGCGATGACGTCGGGGTCGTCGAACGGGTGGACGAAGGTCAGGCCGTGCTCGGCCTCCAGCGCCAGCGCGCGCTGGTAGGCATCCGAATAACTGTCGCCGTGCAGCACCACCTCGCCGCCGAGCGCCTGCACGGCGTCGATCTTCACGCGCGGTGTCGTCACCGGCATCACGACCATCGCCTTGCAGCCGAGCTTCTTGGCCGACAGCGCCACGCCTTGCGCGTGGTTGCCGGCCGAAGCGCAGATCACACCGCGCGCCAGCCGCTCGGGTGCCAAGTGCACCATCTTGTTGTAGGCGCCGCGCAGTTTGAAGCTGAACACGCTCTGCTGGTCTTCGCGCTTGAGCAGCACCTGGTTCGCCAGACGGCGCGACAAGGCGCGGGCCGGCGTCAGCGCGGTCTCAACGGCGACGTCGTAGACGCGCGCGGTGAGGATGCGCTGCAGGTACTGATTGGCGATGCGGGCGTGCCGGTGGGCGGGCATGGACGTGGGACCTGAAAGGGGGCGCGATGATACGTTCGGACCGACCATGAAAAAGGCCCAGGACGTGAGCCCTGGGCCGAATCCACCCTTCGAGGCGGTGGAGGAGACAATCGCTGGACAGTGCGCCGAACACCGTCCTCAAAAGGCAGTCTAGCAGCACATTGCTGCGCTGCAATATGCTGTAGGGACTTTCTTTTGCGGGCCGTTCTTCATAGGTAAAAAGTGACGACGGCGCGCGCACCGGCTTGGAGCTGAATGACCATGGAATGCACCGTTCACTGGATGCCGAGCACCGGGATGGGATTTGTCGCCGAGACCGGCAGCGGCCATCTGCTGAGCATGGACGGCGCGCCTGACGGCGGCGGCCGCAACCTGGCGCCGCGGCCGATGGAAACCGTGCTTGCCGGCACCGGCGGCTGCACGGCCTACGACGTCGTGCTGATCCTGAAACGGGGCCGCCACGACGTGCGCGGCTGCCAGGTGAAGATCGATGCCGACCGCGCTGCAACCGACCCGAAGGTCTTCACGCGCATCCACATGCACTTCACGGTCACCGGTCCGGGCCTGCCGAAAGAGGCCGTCGAGCGCGCCATCGCGCTGTCGCACGAGCGCTACTGCTCGGCCAGCGCGATGCTCGCCAAGACCGCGGCGATGACCACCAGCTTCGAATTGGTCGAAGCTTGAGTCAGATGTGATGCGCCGTGGCGGTCATGACGCGCGCCGCCAGCCGCATCATCCAGCGCGCCGGTGCCGGCAGGCTGTGTGCGCCGGCCTGTTCGGCACGGTCGCCGTGCGCACGCTCGTCGGCCTTCATCTGCTCGACGATTCGGCGCGAGGCGATGTCGTCGGCGGGCAGGCGGTCCAGGTGGCTGGCCAGATGGGCTTCCACCTGGCGCTCGGTCTCGACCACGAAGCCGAGGCTGGTGGCGTCACCCAGCCGCCCGGCCGCCAGGCCGATCGTGAAGGCGCCCGCGTACCACAGCGGGTTGAGCAAACTCGGCCTGGCGCCGAGTTCGTCCAGCCGCTGCTGGGTCCAGGCCAGGTGATCGGTTTCTTCGCGCGCCGCGGCCAGCATCTGTTCGCGCAAGGCAGGTGTCCTGGCGGTCAGCGCCTGGGCCTGGTACATCGCTTGCGCGCAGACCTCGCCGACATGATTCACCCGCATCAGGCTGCCCGACAGGCGTCGAGACTGGGCATCGGGCGCAGTGGAGGTCTGGGCAGCGCGGTGGTCCGACGCCGGGTTGACGCGCGACGCGTGCACCGCTCCCGTGAGGGTGCGCAGCGCCGCATCCGCGGCGGATAGGAGGCGGTCGGCGATGTCCATGGTGCGACGGAGAATAGCCGCAGAGCGTCGTGGAGGGGCTCGTTGTTGCCAGACAACAGCTGCCGAGGTTTTCCCCGGCAAGCCTTTGCAAGGGGGTGGCCGTCTGGTGCAATACGGCCAGCTTCCGTGGAGGGGGTCACGGCTTGACCGGCCGAATCGGCTGAGTCGGGCACAGCGGCCTCTCTCCTGCTGATCCCCCCTCGGGACTCTTGTTCAACCTAGGAGATAGTTGCAATGAAAAAATCGCTGCTCGCCCTCGCCGCGCTGACCGCGTTCGCGGGTGCCGCTTCGGCCCAATCGTCGGTGACGCTGTTCGGCATCGTCGACGCCGCGTACGCACATGTGTCCGCGGGCGGCAAGTCGGCCACCGGCATCACCAATTCCGGTCTCAACAGCAGCCGTCTCGGTTTCCGGGGTGTGGAGGACATGGGCGGTGGTCTGCGCGCTGCCTTCCACCTCGAAGGTCAGCTTGACAACGACAACGGCAACCCGGGCGGCCTCTTGCTGCGACGCCGTTCGACGGTCAGCCTGCTCGGCAACTTCGGTGAGATCCGCATCGGACGCGACCTGAACCCATCGTTCCTCAACCTCACGGTCTACGATCCGTTTGGTACCAACGGCATCGGCACTTCAATGACGCTCGCGATGATCGGCTCTGCCGGTATTGCGGCAGGCGTCGCAGCATCGACCGCCGGCGTGAACGCGGTTCGTACCGACAACAGCATCACCTATTTCCTTCCTGCGATGGGCGGGTTCAGGGGTAGCTTCATGGTCGGCTTCGGCGAGCAGTTGAGCAATGCGCCCAACAAGGCGCAGGCCGACTACTTCGCTACGCGACTCGGCTATGGCGCCGGTCCGCTGTCGTTCGACTACGCTTATGGCAACAGCAAGGGCGCCAGCGGGGCCAGCAACATAAAGTACAACAACATCGGTGTTGCGTTCGACCTCGGCGCGATCAAACCGATGTTCCAGTGGGCCAACGAGAAGGCGGGCACGGGCGCCAAGGTCACCGGCATCCTGCTCGGATTGACCGCACCGATGGGGCAAGGCGAGTTGCGTGCCGCGTACAGCCGATACGACGTGAAGGGCTCGGCGGGCACGTTCAACGCCAACCCCAACGACTGGAACAAGATCGCGGTCGGCTACGGCTACAACCTGTCCAAGCGCACGCAGATGTATGGCACCTACGCCCGCGTCAGCAACAAGGGCGCGCAGACACGTTCGGTCTCGAACAATGGTTTGTCGGCCGGCAACGCCTCGCCGGGCGGGAACTCGACCGGCTACGAGTTGGGCGTTCGCCACTCGTTCTGATCGCGACAATCCGCTTCAGGGGAGACCGAAGACTCCCTCGACAAAGCCGCCCCCCGGGGCGGCTTTTGTTTCAGGGGGCGGCGAGAGGGAGATCGGCTCGTGATCACACGCCGTTGTGCGATCGGCTTGGGCGCCTTGCCCCTGGTCGGCTGCGCCGTCGCGCCGGCGCCGGCTGAAGGCTGGCACGAGGTGCGCATCCCCGGCAAGCGCTCGACGCTCTACTCCTGGGCCCGAAAGCTCGGGCGGCCGGCCATCCTGGCCCATGCCGAGTCCTCGGCCAGCATGTGGCGCAGGCGTGTCGACGTGGCGCCGCAGCAACTGGGCACGGCGTCGTTCTCCTGGTGGGTGGACGAGTTGATCGCCGGTGCCGATGTGTCGCACGCAGACCGCGAAGACGCTCCGGCAAGGGTGCTGTTCGGCTTCGGCGGCGATGTGAGCCGGCTGCCGGCGCGCACGCGCATGATGTACGAGCTGGCGCACGCCCTGACCGGCGAAGAGCCGCCGTTCGCCACGCTGATGTACGTCTGGGAAAACCGGGCGCCGCTGGAATCGGTGATCGTCAACCCGCGTTCCGACCGCATCCGCAAGATCGTCGTCGACAGCGGCAGCGCGCAACTCGGGCGCTGGCGCGACCACCACCGCGAACTGCCGTCGGACTTCACGCGTGCCTTCGGGGAGGCCCCAGGTCCGCTGGTGTCCATGGCGGTGATGACCGACGCCGACAATACGGCCTCTTTGGCCAGGGCCTGGTATGGGCCGGTGATCCTGGCCTGACGGGTACCCCCCCAGTGTTCGCCTTCATCCTCCGCCGCCTGGCCCAGGCGGTCCTCGTCATGCTCGCGGTCGGGCTGATCGC
>JANNQO010000270.1:0-30432 GCA_031400795.1 Rubrivivax sp.
CGAGGTGCCGGCGGAGAACCTCGTCGGCGAAGAGAACAAGGGCTGGACCTACGCCAAGCACCTGCTCTCGCACGAGCGCACCAACATCGCCGACGTGAACCGCGCCAAGCGCGAACTCGAACGCGTGAAGCGCATCGCCAAAGCCGAAGGCGTGTGGCAGGACCAGCGCTTCCGCGACCAGGTGGCGCTGCTCGAAGTCGACATCGTGGCGCTGGAGATGATGGTGCTGCGCGTGCTCGCGGCGGAGCAGGGCGGCAAGCAGAGCCTGGAGGTGGCGGGCCTCTTGAAGATCCGCGGCAGCGAGATCCAGCAGCGTTATGCCGAGCTGATGATGCTCGCCGCAGGGCCCTACGCGCTGCCCTTCATCCACGAGGCGATGGAGGCCGGCTGGCAGGGCGATCATGTCGGTGCGGCGCATTGCGCACCCTTGGCCGGCACCTACTTCAACTACCGCAAGACCTCGATCTACGGCGGGTCCAACGAAGTCCAACGCAACATCGTCGCGCAAACGGTGCTCGGGAGCTGATCACATGAACTTCGATTTCACCGATGACCAACTCTCGTTGCGCGACGCGGTGGCGCGCTGGGTGGAGAAAGGCTTTTCGTTCGAACGCCGGCATGGCATCGCCAAGGCCGGCGGCAAGACGCGCGACGTGTATGGCGAACTCGCCGAACTCGGCCTGGCCGGGCTCGTGATCCCGGAAGAACACGGCGGTCTGGGCATGGGGCCGGTGGAGGCGATGGTGGTGGCCGAAGAACTCGGCCGCGGCCTGGTCAACGCGCCGTTCGCGGCAGGCGCGCTGGTGGCGCCGGCGCTGCTCTGGGCGGCACCGGCCGCGGTGCAGGCGGTGTGGCTGCCGAAGATGGCCTCGGCCGAGGCGCTGGTCGTGCTCGCCTTGCAGGAGCGTGAAGCGCGCTACCGCTGGCAGCACGTGACGGCCAAGGGCGGCTACTTCGGCAATGGGCATGTGGTCAGCGGGCTGAAGAGCCTGGTGCCGTCCGGCGATGAAGCCGATGCGTTCATCGTGCCGGCGCGCCTGTCGGGTGCGGCGGACGACCAGGCCGGCATCGGCCTGTTCCTCGTCGAGCGCGGCGCCGCCCAGGTGCGCGGCTATCCGACCCGCGACGGTGGCCGTGCCGCCGATGTGACACTGGACAACACGCCGGCCACATTGATCACCGAAGACGGGCACGCGGTGCTCGAGCGCGCCATCGATGTAGCCATCGCCGCCGACTGCGCCGAAGCCGTCGGCGCGATGGACAAGCTCGTCGCGCTCACCGTCGAGTACATGAACACGCGCAAGCAGTTCGGCGTGACGCTGGCCACCTTCCAGTCGCTGCGCCACCGTATGGCGGACGTGAAGATGCAGCTCGAACTCGGCCGCTCGATGAGCTACTTCGCCACGCTCAAGCTCGGCGAGCCGGCCGCGCAGCGGCGCCGCGCGGTCTCGCAGGCCAAAGTGCAGCTGGGCCAGAGCATGCGCTTCGTCGGCCAGCAGTGCGTGCAGTTGCACGGCGGCATCGGTGTCACCGACGAGTACATCGGCAGCCACTACTTCAAGCGGCTGACGATGCTCGAAATGAGCTTCGGCGACACCATGCACCACCTGGGCGAGGTGAACTCGCGCATGGCCGATACCGCAGGTGTCTTCGCCTGAAGTGAACCACCCCCGAAGCGGCCTTCGGCCGCCTCCCCCTCCAGGGGGCGCCGCCGGCGGACCGGCAGAGCCGGATCCGCGGCCGCTGCTTGGGGGCCAGATCACCGACGTGGCCGGCCTGTTGGTCGGGCACTTCACGGACACGCGCCGGCCCACCGGCTGCACCGTGGTGCTGTGCCCGCAGGGCGTGGTGTGCGGCGTGCAGGTGCGCGGCGGTGCGCCGGGCACGCGCGAGACCGATCTGCTGAAAAGCGAGAACAGCGTGCAGCAGGTGCATGCCGTGCTGCTCACCGGCGGCAGCGCCTTCGGGCTCGACGCGGCAAGTGGCGTGATGCGTTGGCTCGACGAACGCGGCCACGGTTTGCTCGTGGGTCCCGCGCGGATTCCCATCGTGCCCGCCGCAGTGCTCTTCGACCTGTGGGTCGGTGACCCCAACGTTCGACCTGACGCAGCCGCCGGCTACGCTGCCTGCGAGGCGGCGAACGCCGGCGCTGTGCCGCAAGGCAGCTTTGGGGCCGGCGCCGGCGCGCGGGTGGCCAAGCTGCGTGGCATCGAACATGCGTTGCCGGGTGGCATCGGCAGCGCGTCGCTGTGCGTCGGCGGCATCACCGTGGCGGCACTGGTGGCGGTGAATGCGATCGGCGACGTGATCGATGCCGACGGCTCGGTGCTCGCCGGTCATGGCAGCACGCGCGCGCTGCTGCAAGGGCAGGGACCGGCGCACTGGATGCACGCGCTGGCCGGCAGCGCCACCACGATCGGCGTGGTGGCCACCGACGCGCTGCTGACCAAGACGCAGGCGAACCAGCTCGCGTCGCTGGCGCACCACGGCCTGGCACGCGCGATCGACCCGCTGACCGTGAACGACGGCGACACCTTGTTCGCACTGGCCACCGGCAGCAGCGGGCGTGCGGGCGACTCGAGCGCGCTCGGTGCGCTGGCCGCGGAAGTGGTGGCGCGCGCTATTCGCAACGCGGTGCGCGCGGCCGATCGGTCACGAATCGCGGCGCCGCAGAGTCCAAGAGCAGTGACGCGTGCGCGCGGCCCTACGCCGAAGGCGGCTCGCGGCCCGGGTACAGCTGGGCGATGAAGCGCTCGTCCGCAACGTAGTCCCGCTCGGGCTCGCCACACCGGCTCGCGCCGCCACGCCTAGAACTCGAACGTCACCGACATGCCGGCCTGGCGCTCGCGCGCGGGCCCGGTGCGCACGCCATACGACAAGCTCAGCAGCGCATGATCGGGCCACACCTCGTAGCGCAGACTCGCATTCCAGCGCGGGCGCTGCCGGTCGTCGCCGCTCAACTCGAGACGCGCTTCGAAGGCCGCACCGAGTGCCCGCTCGAGGGCCAGCGCCCAGACCGTGGAGTCGCTGCGCGCCGCAAGATCACGCGCGGTGCCGAGCCTGGCTTCGACGCGCCAGTCCTTGTCGATCGCGTAGGCCGCTTCGAGCGCGATGAACTGGCCCGCGCGGCGCCAGGGCGATTCGCCGCTGCGCTCGGCTTCGACGCCGTAAGCCAGGCCCCAGCCGATCCGGCCGGCAGCGCGATCGAGCAACGCGGTCTTGCCTTCGATGCCGATGGCGCGCAGGCGCGGCTCGTTGCCTTGCGTCGAGGCGAACAGCAGCGCCAGTTCGCTGCGCCAGCCGACGCCGCAGTTGAGCTGCAGCGAGGGTCGGCGCTCGGGCGCGCTGCCACTCGCCTTCGTTCGTTCGATCGCCGTCTCGAGTTCGCAATCGCCGGCGTCGATGACTTCACTTTCCGTGCTCAGCCGCGAGCGGTCGGCCAGCGCGGCATGACAGGCCGCAGCGCAGGCCAGGCCGGCAATGAAGTGGTGCAGCGCTGCCATCGCCACATCGTAGTTCGCGAACACCTGCCGTGTCGTGAGCGCATGCCCTACGTCAAAGCGCCAGCGCCGCGCTGCGCGGCCAACCGGCCACGCGCGGCACCTACGTCGTCACGCCGATAGACGAGGTCGCGGTGCCGATCCAGGCTCGTGTTCGGCGGCCAGTCCGGCCGCCGCACCGACAAGGAGTTGACGATGAACACCCTGAACCACAGCGCCCGCCTGCTGGCGGCGCTTTGCGCGCTGCTGCTGAGCGCGGGGGCCGCGCTGGCCCGCGACGATGACGACGACGACCACGATGCCGATCCGCGCGATCGTGGCTATTGCACGGCCACCGCCAGGCTGCTGTCCACCGCCTGCGGCTACGAGGCCAAGGACGACCTGTACGTCGCGAAAGCGAAGTGCATCAACCTGTCGGACGCACGTGAACGTGGCCAATGCCTGCTCGAAGCCCGTCAGACGCGCAGCGAGGCCAGCATGGCCTGTCGCCGGCAGCTCGAATGGCGCCGCGCCGCCTGCACAGTGCTCGGCGAAGCACGTTACGACCCACCGTTCGAGCCACGGCTCTTCGACAGCGACTTCCGGGCTCTCAGCAACCCGAACCCGTACTTTCCGCTGGGCATCGGGCAACGCTGGGAATTCCTCGGCGGCGGCGAACGCAACGTGCTCGAAGTGACCAGCGAAACCAAGCTCATCGAAGGCGTGACCTGCATCGTGCTGCGCGATCTGGTGTACCAGGACGGCCGGCTCAAGGAGGCCACGGATGACTGGTTCGCCGCCGGTCGCGACGGCAGCACCTGGTACTGCGGCGAGGAGGTGAAGGACTTCGAAAGCTTCGCCGGCGACCTCCCGTCACGTCCCGAACTGGTCAGCACCAGCGGCTCCTTCAAGCACGGACGCGATGGCGACAAGGCCGGCATGATCATGCCGGCACGGCCGCGCGCCGGGCAGGTCTATCTGGAAGAGTTCTCGCTGGGCAATGCCGAGGATGTCTCCGAGATCCTCGCCACCGGCTATTCCTACGGCCTGAGCCCCGATCTCGACCGCTTCGTGCCGCGTGCGCTGGCGCTGCGCCTGTGCAGCCGCGACTGCGTGGTGACGAAGAACTACTCGCTGCTCGAGCCCGGCGTCTTCGCTCTCAAGTACTATGCCCGCGGGATCGGTTTTTTCCTCGAGACCAAGCCCGCTACCGGCACCGCCCTGCAACTCGTCGCCTGCAACTTCGATGCGCGTTGTGTGGGTTTGCCGGCGCCGTGAAAGGCGGCGAAGAGCGCGATGAACGATCTGCTCGACCCTCGCACGCGTACCTGGGCGATCGTCGCCGTGATCGTCGGCGTCGCGCTGTTCCTGGGCATCGAGTTGATCGAAGAGCCGACCAAGTCGGCCTTCGGGATGCTGCTCGAGTTGCTGAAGGTGGCGCCGGTGGTGATGACCAGCGTCGGCGTGGCCGTGCTGTTCCGCGTCACGCGGCGCCAGCGCGATGATCATCTGCAAATCATCCGCGACCTGGAGATCGCACGCATGCAGGGGGCTCGCTGGCGCAACGAGTCGCGCACGCTGCTGAACGGCCTGGGTGAGGCCATCGACGGCCAGTTCACGCGCTGGAGCCTCACCGACGCCGAGCGCGAAGTGGCCTTGCTGCTGCTGAAGGGCCTGAGCACCAAGGAGATCGCGGCCGTGCGCGGCGGCAGCGAGCGCACGGTGCGCGAGCATGCGCGGGCCATCTACTCGAAGGCCGGGCTCACCGGCCGCGCGGCGCTGTCGGCGTTTTTCCTGGAGGATCTGCTGGCG
The DNA here is from genome assembly GCA_031400795.1 of Rubrivivax sp. Classification (GTDB taxonomy): domain Bacteria; phylum Pseudomonadota; class Gammaproteobacteria; order Burkholderiales; family Burkholderiaceae_C; genus Rubrivivax. The sequence continues at coordinate 5,292 of JANNQO010000270.1, forward strand.
CCGATCGAAGTGCCTGCGCTCTGAGCGCCCCGAGGCCGCCCGAAGCGGGCCGTCCCCCGCGCTGGTCTCGCACGGCATCGAGTGGCGACGTTGGCCGAAATCGCCGCGAATACACTGGCACGCAGCGGCAGACCGTACCCCCTCAACGACGCAACGCGAACCCCGTCTACACAGGCCCCGCCAGATCCAGGAGCACTGCACCATGACCTCCGAGACGCTGCGCTACCAGACCGGCTTCGCCAACGAGTTCGCGACCGAGGCGCTCGCCGGCGCCTTGCCCGATGGACGCAACTCGCCGCAGCGCGCGCCCTACGGTCTGTACGCCGAACAGCTGTCGGGCACGGCGTTCACCGCGCCGCGGCACGCCAACCGCCGTTCGTGGCTGTACCGCATCCGGCCCGCGGCGGTGCATCTGCCCTTCGAGCCCTGCCCAGAGACGGGGGGCGGGCGCTGGCTGAGCCGCTTCGACGAGGTGCCGACGCCGCCAAATCAACTTCGCTGGGATCCGCTGCCGATGCCCGACGCTGCCCAGCCGACCGACTTCATCGACGGGCTGGTGACGATGGCCGGCAATGCGGCTTGCGCCATTCATGTCTACGCGGCCAACCGTTCGATGGGGCAGCGCTACGTCTACGACGCCGATGCCGAACTGTTGATCGTGCCGCAGCAAGGCGCTCTGGTGCTCGCCACCGAGTTGGGCGTGCTGGAGGTCGAGCCGCAGGAGATCGCGGTGATCCCGCGCGGCGTGCGCTTCCAGGTGCGCCTGCAGAATGGCGAGCAGGGCGCGGCGCGCGGTTATGTCTGTGAAAACTTCGGCGCTGTCTTCAAGCTGCCCGACCTCGGCGTGATCGGCTCGAACGGTCTGGCCAACCCGCGTGACTTTCGCACTCCGGTCGCCGCCTACGAAGATCGCGAAGGCGAGTTCGAACTGCTGGCCAGGTTCCAGGGCCGGCTCTGGCGTGCGGCGATCGGCCATTCGCCCCTGGACGTGGTGGCCTGGCATGGCAACTACGCGCCCTACAAGTACGACCTGCGGCGCTTCAACACCATCGGTTCGATCAGCTACGACCATCCCGATCCGTCGATCTTCCTGGTCCTGCAATCAGCCAGCGATACGCCGGGGGTGGACTCGATCGACTTCGTGATCTTCCCGCCGCGCTGGCTGTCGATGGAGAACACGTTCCGGCCGCCCTGGTTCCACCGCAATTTCGCCAGCGAGTTCATGGGCCTCATCCACGGCGCCTACGATGCCAAGGCCGAAGGCTTCATGCCGGGAGGCGCGTCGCTGCACAACTGCATGGCCGGGCACGGCCCCGATGCAGACACCTTTGCCAAGGCGAGTGCGGCCGACACCCGCCGACCCGACCACATCACCGACACCATGGCCTTCATGTTCGAGACGCCGGCAGTGATCCAGCCGACACGATTCGCGCTCGAGACGGCGCAACTGCAGCCCGAGTATTTCCGCTGCTGGCAGGGACTGAAGAAGCACTTCGATCCGGCACGCCGCTGACGCGCAAGGCCACTTCGACAGCAACCACGATGCGACACCTCGATGAAACCCACGACCCGGCGCTTTGCGCCTGGGTCACATCGGCTCAGAGACCGAGAGGCGATCGGATGCACCCGCGCCGGGGTGGCCAAGGGCGCTCGCGCAGGCGCGACGCGAAGCTGGCCGCTGCGGCAGCACGCTGAGGCGAGCATGGATCCGCTGCGCCCCCGCTCGCCTGGCCAGACCGACCAGGGCAAGATCGTCACCGCCGCCGAAGCCGTCGCCCTGATCCGCGACGGCGACACGGTCGCCACCTCCGGCTTCGTCGGCATCGGCTTCGCCGAAGAAGTCGCGATCGCACTCGAAGAACGCTTCAAAGGCAGCGGCACGCCGCGCGATCTGACGCTCGTGTACGCCGCCGGCCAGGGCAACGGGCGTGACAAGGGTTTGAATCATCTGGCGCACGAAGGGCTGGTCAAGCGCGTCATCGGCGGCCATTGGGGGCTGGTACCCGGCCTGGGCCAACTCGCGGTGCAGGGCAAGGTCGAGGCCTACAACCTGCCGCAGGGCGTCATCTCCTGCCTGTTCCGCGACATCGCCGGGGGCCGGCCGGGACACCTGAGCCATGTCGGGTTGGGCACCTTCGTCGATCCGCGCCTGGGCGGCGGCAAGATGAACGAGCGCACGCGCGAGGATCTGGTCGAACTGTGCCACCTGGGCGGCCGCGAAAGCCTCTTTTACAAGGCATTCCCGATCCACATCGGAATCATCCGTGCCACCACCGCCGACCCGGACGGCAATCTGACCATGGAGCGCGAGGCGCTGACGTTGGAAAACCTGTCGATCGCCACGGCTGTTCACAACAGCGGTGGCATCGTCATTGCGCAAGTCGAGCGGGTCACCGAGCGCGGCATGCTCAATTCTCGACAGGTCAAGGTGCCCGGCGTGCTGGTCGACTGTGTCGTGGTGGCGCGGCCCGAGAACCACTGGCAGACTTTCGGCAATTCGTACTACGCAGGCTACAGCGGCGAGATGCGCGTGCCCGCCAGCAGCGTCGATCCGATGCCGCTGGACGCGCGCAAGATCATCGCGCGCCGCGCGGCGCTGGAGCTGGTCGTCAACAGCGTCGTGAACCTCGGCATCGGCATGCCGGAGGGCGTCGCGAACATCGCCAACGAAGAGCGGATCATCGACCTGCTGACGCTCACCGCCGAGCCGGGCGTGATCGGCGGCGTGCCGGCCGGTGGCGCGAACTTCGGCGCCGCGATCAACGCCCAGGCCATCATCGACCAGCCCTACCAGTTCGACTTCTACGATGGTGGAGGCCTCGACCTCGCGTTTCTCGGCCTGGCCCAGGCCGACCAGCAAGGCAACCTCAACGTCAGCAAATTCGGCCCGCGACTGGCCGGCGCGGGTGGCTTCATCAACATCAGCCAGAACGCCAAGAAGGTCGTGTTCGTCGGCACGTTCAACGCCGGCAAGCTGGAGATCGACCTGAGAGACGGCGTATTGCGCATCGTTGGCAATGGTGATGCGCGAAAGTTCGTGCGTGAGGTCGAGCATCGCACCTTCAGCGGCAGCGCCGCGATGCGACGGGGTCAGCCCGTGCTGTACGTCACCGAGCGCTGTGTCTTCAGGCTGTGCGAGGATGGACTCGAACTGATCGAGATCGCACCCGGCATCGATCTCGACCGAGATGTGCTGGCGTTGATGGATTTCGCGCCGGTGATCAAGGCGCCGCCGCGCTTGATGGATGCGCGCATCTTCCGCCCGGAGCCGATGCAGATGCGCGAGGACATGCTGCGCTTGCCGCTGGAGCAGCGCTTCGTTTTTGACGAAGGGCAGGGCTTGTTCTTCGCGAACTTCGAGGGCCTGACGATCCGCAGCGTGGCTGAGGTCGAGCAGATCCGCGCGGTGCTCGAAGAACGCCTGCAGGCCCTCGCTCGCAAGGTGCCGGCAATCGTGGGCTACGACAACTTCAGCGTGGTTCCAGATGCGTTGGACGCCTACATCAGCATGGTGCACGAGGTGGCCGGCCGCTACTACAGCCGCGTGTCACGCTACACCGCCAGCGCCTTCCTGCGCAGCAAGCTCGGCAAGGCCCTGCAGCAGCGTGGCGTCGCACCGCACATCTTCGCCAGCGCCGCGCAGGCGCGCGAGCATCTCGCCGGTCTTTCGGACCAGCCGCGTGTCGGCTGACGATGCACGCGGTCAGTGGAGCACGGTCCACCAAGCGGTGGCCCAGGCCAGCGAGAGGCTCGCCAGCAGTGACACCGCAACGCGCAACGCGTACCCGCGGCCGCCGGCGATGGCGGCAACCGCACAACGTGTCAGCGTGTTTGCCGTGACCGCCAGCAGCGCACCCGACACCATGGAGTGGGTCGCAAGCGCACCGGTCGCATGAAGTGAGGCCAGCGACGCGATCGGTGCATGGGCATCGGCCAGCGCGGCCAACCCGACACCGATGCCCAGACCGATGTCGCCGAAGCGCCGTTGGGCGTTGCCGACCCCCCAGGCCACCCCGGCCAGCATCAAAGCCACCGTGAGAGCCTCGCGCGGTCGCAGGGCACTGCGTGCAGGCTCCGCAGCGCCCGCCCCAACCGCCGTTCGGTTGGATCGCAGCATCAGCGCGCCCGCTGCGGCTGCACCCAGCGCACCAGCCGCCGCGCAGGGCAGCAGCGCCAGCGCCGCTTCGGGCGACAACAACGCGCTCATCACCACGGCCTGCACCCAGGTCGCGGCGGCCGACAGCACCGCGCCCCCGGCCAGCACCGCGGTCTGCTGCGGCATGGCGCGTGCCTGGCTGCCGAACGACGCCACGCTGGCCGTGCTGGAGACGAAGCCGGACACAAAACCCGAAACGAACAGGCCGCGCTGAGGCCCTAACCACCGCAATGCCACGTGACCCGAAGCTTGCATGGCCATGATCAACAACACCATGGCCGCAAGCGGGCGTGCCTTCATGCCGCCGAGCGCCTCGACCGGCTGCGCGGGAATGAGCGGCAGGACGATCAGTGCCAGGGCGGCGAGGAGCAGGCCATCGTGCAGTTCCTGTTCGCTCAGCAGCAGCGTGGCAAAACGATGCAGCCGGTCGCGCGCCGCAAGCAGGGCGGCCAGCCCCGCGCCGCAGGCCGCGCCGAGCGTGGGTGAAATCACCGACTGAACACCGATGAGATACGTTGCCAGCAGCGCCAGCTCGGTGGTCAGGCCCGGGTCGCGGGAGCGGCTCTTCCAGTAAGACAGCGCGGCCAGCAGCACGACCAGCAGCGCCCCCACCGCCACCAGCCCCGGTGCCGGCAGGCCCTGTGCCAGCGCGCCGGTCATGGCCGCCACGACGAAGGTTCGCAGGCCAGCGGCTTCGCGGTCATCGCCTCGACCCTTGCGGCGTTCGCGCTCCACACCGATCAACAACCCCGCGCCGAGCGCCACGGCCAACCCAATGGCGTGGCCATGAAGCTCGACTTGTCCTTGTTCGATGTAGTCCATGCCGCTGCGAAGATAGCGATGGAGCCAGCCCATTCAGACGGTTTCGCAGACCAACGAAGCACGGCGCAGCAGCCGGCGATGTCGCTGGTAGAGCGCGGCGCCCATCGATTGTCCGGTCGGCAGTGTCCGTCGGTACTTGATCCAACGCAATGCGGGTCGCCTTCACTCGCTCAGACTCTCTTTCTTCGTCGACCCGACACCCGGGGGCTCACAGCATGAATGCCGGCTTCGTCTTGACCCGCCTTTGCAAGAGAGATTCACGATGAAAGTGCTTTTGGCCGTGGATGGCAGTGACTACACCAAGCGCATGCTGGCGTGGCTTGCGGCGCACGACGAGATGCTGGACCGGCAGACTGAGTACACCGTGCTGACCGTGGTGCCGGGGATTCCGAAACACAGCGGATTCTTCGATCCTGCTGATCCCGCGGCTTTCTACGAGGAGCAAGCCGAGCAGGTACTGCGGCCGGTGCGGGCATTCATCGCGCAGCAGGGCTGGCGGACCCACTTTCGGCACTGCGCAGGGCATCCCGCCGAAACGATCGCGGCCGCAATGGCGCCGGGTGAGTTCGACTTGGCCGTGCTCGGCTCACACGGCCACTCGGCGCTCGGCAATCTGGTCCTGGGGTCGGTGACCACCGCTGTGCTGGCGCGCTCCAAGACGCCGGTGCTGCTCATCCGGTAAGCCGTGCCCGACGCCAATGGTGCGAGAATGATTTGCGCCTGAATCAGCGCTTGGCGTGGTACGGGTTTTGCCGCGCGGATCAGGCAAAAGGACGTAACGAGCCGCACCAGGAGCACCGGCACCGGGCTCGTGCTGGCCAGGCGTCGCTGCCGAGCAGCATCCGGCTGACGGCCTTGCGTCCGTAGGTGCCCATCCCGATGGCATTGCAGCCGGAAGCGGCAAGCTCAATGAGTCCGGGCAAGAAAGGTGTGTGGCATGGCGTTGACGGTGTCCTCGGGCCTGCGGCTGGCGGCCGCTGCGCTGTGCGGGCTGCTCGGGTCGGTGGCTGCCACGGCCGGCGAGCTGGCCGCGGTGACGGCCGGGCATGCGCCGCAGAGCACGCAAACGGCCTACGACGGCGTCGTCGAAGCGGTGCGGCAGACGGTGATCGCCGCGCAGGTCAGCGGCGCCGTGGTCGAGCTCAAAGTGAAGGCCGGCGACCGTGTCGCCGCCGGCCAGGTGCTGATTCGCCTGAACGCACGCGCCGCCGAGCAGAGCGCCGCCGCCAGCGACGCGCAGGCGCGCGCCGCGCGCGCCACGCAGGACGTCGCAGCCAAGGAGTTCGCGCGCCAGAAGCAGTTGGCGGCCGATCAGTTCATCAGCGCTGCGGCGCTGGATCGTGCCGAGGCCGAGTTCAAGGCCGCGCAAGCGCAGGCCGCGGCGCAGTTGGCGCAAGCCGGCGCGGTTCGCACGCAGAGCGGTTTCTTCGTCGTCCGCGCACCGTATGCCGGCATCGTCTCCGAGGTGCCGGTGACACAGGGCGAGTTGGCGATTCCCGGCCGTGCGCTGCTGACGATGTTCGACCCGGCCGCGTTGCGCGTCAGCGCCGCGGTGCCGCAGTCGGCGGCGATGTCGGTCGGTGACGGCACATCCGTGCGTGCCGAGATCCCCGCGTTGCCCAACGCGGCGCAGCGCGTGCAGACGCCGGCGAGCGTGCAGATCCTGCCGGCCGCCGACTTGGCCACGCACACGGTAACGCTGCGCGCCGGCCTGGTTGCAGGCATTGCCGGCGCGATGCCGGGGCAGTTCGCACGCCTTTGGCTGCCGGCCACGAGTGCGGTAACGAGCCCATGGGTGCCCGCGCAAGCCGTCGTGCGCCGCGCCGAGATGACCGGCCTGTACGTGCTCGACGCCAAGGGCAAGCCCTTGCTGCGCCAGGTGCGGCTGGGCCGCAGCGACGGCGCGCAGGTCGAGGTGCTGTCGGGCCTGGCTGCCGGCGAGCGGGTGGCGATCGATGCGCAAGCCGCGGCGCGCATGACCGCGTCGGCGCGCACGCCGTGACGACCATGAAACTCGGCGTCTCGGGCCGACTCGCGGCCTTCTTCCAGCACGCACAGATCACGCCGTTGCTGGCGCTCGTCGGCCTGCTGCTCGGCGCGTTGGCGGTCTTCGTCACGCCGCGCGAGGAAGAGCCGCAGATCAACGTGACGATGGCCAATGTGCTGATCCCGTTCCCGGGGGCGAGCGCACAGGACGTCGAGCAGATGGTGGCCGGCCCGGCCGAACAGGTGCTGTCGCAGATCGCCGGCATCGAGCATGTGATGTCGGTATCGCGGCCAGGGCTGGCGGTGATCACGGTGCAATTCAAGGTCGGCGTTGCCAGAACCGAAGCGCTGGTGCGGCTGCACGACACGATCCATGCGAACGCCGATTGGCTGCCGCAGGGCTTGGGCGTCGGCGCGCCGATCATCAAACCGAAGGGCATCGACGACGTCCCGATCGTCACGCTGACGCTGTTCAGCAAGATCGCCGGTGCGTACGACCTCGAGCGCGTGGCGCACAGCGTCGAGGCGGATCTGAAACGCGTCGCCGGCACGCGCGAAGTCACCACCATCGGCGGACCGGGTCGCGGCGTGCGCGTCGAGATCGACCCGGCGCGCTTGTCGGGCAGCGGCGTCACCGTGGCCGATCTGCGCCATGCGCTGCTGGCCGCCAACCTCGGTGCGCCGGTGGGTGACCTGATCGCCGGCAACCGCGCGGTGGCGCTCGAGTCGGGGCCGTTCATGCGCAGCGCGCGCGAGGTCGGCGACCTCGTCGTCGGTGTGGCGAACGGCAAGCCGGTGTTCCTGTCCGATGTGGCCAACGTCGTCGATGGGCCGCTGGTACCGAGCCGTTACGTCTGGCATGGCGTCGCAGGCAAGAACGCCGAGGAATATCCGGCAGTGACGATCGCCGTGACGAAGAAGCCCGGCGAGAGCGCGATTGCCGTCGCCGAGGCGGTGGTCAGGCGTATCGACTCGCTGCACAACACCGTCGTGCCGGCCGATGTGCAAGTGGCGGTGACACGCAACTACGGCGCCTCGGCGAACGACAAGGCCAACAAGCTGATCCAGAAGCTGCTGTTCGCCACCGCGTCGGTCGTCGCGCTGGTGTTCTTCGCGCTCGGCCCGCGCGAGGCGGCGATCGTCGGTGCGGCGGTGACTCTGACGCTCATGGTGACGCTGTTCGCGTCATGGGCGTGGGGCTTCACGCTCAATCGAGTTTCGCTGTTCGCGCTGATCTTCTCGATCGGCATCCTGGTCGACGATGCGATCGTGGTGGTGGAGAACATCCACCGCCACATGGCGTTGAAGCCGGGCGTACCGCTTGCTCAGTTGATCCCTGGCGCGGTCGATGAGGTCGGTGGCCCGACGATCCTGGCCACGCTGACCGTAATTGCAGCGCTGCTGCCGATGGCCTTTGTATCCGGGCTGATGGGGCCGTACATGAGCCCGATCCCGATCAACGCCAGCCTGGGCATGCTGCTGTCGCTGGCGATCGCCTTCGTCGTCACGCCCTGGTTGGCGCGGCTGTGGTTGAAGGCCGCACCCGATCACGATGACGGCAAGCCGCGCGGTGTTGCCGCACGGCTGGCGCCGCTGTTCGAACGCGTGTTCGCGCCGCTGCTCGATACGCAACGCGGCACGAAGAACCGCCGTTGGCTCGGTCTCGGCGTCGCTGTGGCGATCGGGATCTCGCTGACGCTGCCGGCCACCGGCCTCGTGCTGCTGAAGATGCTGCCCTTTGACAACAAGTCGGAGTTCCAGGTGATCGTCGACATGCCGGCCGGCACGCCGCTCGAGCGCACCGCAGCCGTGCTGCACGAGCTCGGCGCGCACCTCGCCACCGTGCCCGAGGTGACCGACTACCAGGCTTACGCCGGCACCGCGGCGCCGATCAACTTCAACGGCCTGGTGCGCCAGTACTACCTGCGCGCGGGCGGCGAAGTCGGTGACGTGCAGGTCAGTCTCGTCGACAAGCATGCACGCGATGAGAAGAGCCATGCGATCGCAACGCGCGAGCGGCCGGCGCTGCTGGCCATCGGCGCGCGCCATGGCGCCAACGTCAAAGTCGTGGAGGTGCCGCCCGGCCCGCCCGTGCTGTCGCCGCTCGTGGCCGAGATCTACGGTCCCGAAGCCGAGGGTCGCCAACAGGTGGCGCGCGCGGTGCGCACAGTGTTCGAGCAAACGCCGGGCGTGGTCGATGTCGATGACTCGTCGATCGCTGCCGCACCGAAGACGCTTCTCGTGGTCGATCGCCGCAAGGCAGCGATGCTCGGCGTGCCACAGCAGGCGATCGTGACCACGCTGCGCGCCGGCCTGGCAGGCGAAGCCACGGCCTACCTGCACGATCAAACCAGATACCCGGCCGCTGCCGTGCTGCAACTGCCACCGGAGCGCCACGGCGATCTCGACGCGCTGCTCGCGCTGACGGTGCGCAGTGCAGCCGGCAAGCTGGTGCCGATCCGCGAGCTGGTGACGGCCAGCGACACCGTGCGCGAGCAGCCGATCCACCACAAGGACCTGCTGCCGGTGAACTACGTCGTCGGCGACATGGCCGGCGCGCTCGACAGCCCGCTGTACGGCATCTTGCGGATGCGCAGCGCAATCGCAGCGATCCCCACTCCCGGCGGCGGCACGCTCGCAGAGCACTTCATCGCCCAGCCCGACGACGCCTACCGCGGCTACGCGATCAAGTGGGACGGCGAGTGGCAGATCACCTACGAGACCTTCCGCGACATGAGCGCGGCCTACGCGGTCGGCTTGGTGCTGATCTACCTGCTCGTCGTTGCGCAATTCGGCTCGTACCTGACGCCGCTCATCATCATGGCGCCGATTCCGCTGACCATCATCGGCGTGATGCCGGGCCACGCGCTGCTCGGTGCGCAGTACACCGCCACCAGCATGATCGGCATGATTGCGCTGGCCGGGATCATCGTGCGCAACTCGATCCTGTTGGTCGACTTCATCAACCTGCAAGTGCGCGACGGTGTCGCGTTCGAGCGCGCCGTCGTGCAGGCCGCCATCGCACGCGCGCAGCCGATCGTGTTGACCGGCCTGGCCGCGATGCTCGGCGCCTTCTTCATCCTCGACGACCCAATCTTCAACGGCCTGGCGATCTCGCTCGTCTTCGGCATCTTCGTCTCGACGCTGCTGACACTCGTCGTCATTCCGATCCTCTACTACGTGGCGTACCGCAAGCGCTTGCACGCGATCCGGGCGCCCACATCTGATCCAGCACTTCCAGAAGGAGTCTTGACATGAGTTCTTGGCAAATCGTTCGCGTCGTCGCCGGCGCCTTCATCCTGCTCTCGCTGGCACTTGGCATTCCGGGCAGCCCGCTGTTCCACAGCACCTGGTGGTTGGCCTTCACCGCCTTCGTCGGCATCAACCTGCTGCAAAGCGGCTTCACGAAGTGGTGCCTGATGGAAAACATCGTGCGCAGGCTGGGTGCACGCGCGGGAGTTTGAGCGTGCACCTCGGCAGGCCGAAGCGAGCAGCTCGTGGTCACTGCGTCGCTGGCCTCGGGTCAGCACATTTACTTCTTGTCCGACTCGCGCACCAGCAGCACCGCCACCGGGCTCTCGCGCACCACCCGCTCGGCGTCGCTGCCAATCAGCGCATGTTCGATGCCGCGCCGACCATGCGTGCCCATCACGATCAAGTCGCACTGGTGCGCGCGCGCCTGCTCGACGATGACGTCGCACACCCGTGCGGCAGCGGCATCCTCGAGGTGGGTTTCCGAGGCAATGCCGGCGGCCTTGGCGGCGTCGTGCGCTTTGTCCAGCACCTGCCTGCCGTGCTCGCGCAGGTCGGTGGTGACCCGTTCCCAGGTCGTCGCGGTCGCCATCTCCATCATCATCGGGTAGACCTCGACGACATGCAGCAGCACCAGGCTTGAATCGAAGGCCCGGGCCAGGCCGAGCGCTTCGTGCAGCCCGCGCTCGGCGGTGGCGCTGCCGTCGATCGGTGCGAGGATGCGGTGATACATGGGCGCGCTCCTGAAATGCGGATGCCGCCATGCTGCGCCGCGCCCGGCTCGAGGCATTGACGTGGCGCAAGGCATCCGGTCAACGCGGATCAACTTGCTGCTCGCGCCGCCCGCGGTTGCCGAGCAGCAGGTACAGCGCGGCGGCAGCCAGCAGCAACAGGAACATCGGTTCGGTGATCAGTTGCCGCCAGGCTTGCGCGAGCACGCCGCTGCCTCTGGCTTCGGGCAGGGTGTTGGCGCCGTGTTGTCTTCTCCGGGCGAGGACCTCGCCGGAATCGAGGCCGATCGGCAGGTCAGTGGTCGGCGGGCCCATCCTGCAGTCCTTGCTCCATGCCGTAGCGGATCAGTGCGGCCATCGACGGCAATTGCAGCTTGTCCTGGATGCGACGCTTGTGCGTGCTGATGGTCTTGATGGAGAGGTGAAGTTGGTCGGCGATGTCGCACAGGCGCTGCCCGGCGACCAGGCGGCGCAGCACCTCGAGCTCGCGGTTCGACAACTGTGCGTGGCGCGGCGCCGCGGTCGCACCGTTGAGCTGTTGCACCACCCGCTCGGCCAGGCTGGTCGTCACGTACGCGCCGCCGGCCGCCACCTTGGCCACCGCATCCACCAGTTCCGCCGGCGCGCGGTCTTTGGTCACGTAGCCGTGCGCGCCGGCCTGGAAAGCGCGCAACGCGTACTGTTCCTCGGCGTGCATCGACAGCACGAGCACACGCAGCCGCGCAAACTCCTTGCGCAGGCGCGCGATCAAGTCAAGCCCGCTCATGCCCGGCATCGACAGATCGACGATGGCCAGCGTGGCCTGATGGCGGCGCAGCCATTCGAGCGCCTGAAAACCGCTGGCGGCCTCGGCCACCCGCCAGCCGCGGCCGGTGCCTTCGAGGATGCGCACCAGGCCTTCGCGCACGATGGCGTGGTCGTCGACGATCAGGATGCTCAGCGGGCCCGTGTTCATGCCGCCTCGTCGCGCACCGGCCTGGGGTGCGATGGCAGGTGCACGGTCAGCCGCATGCCAGCACCCGGCTGGCTGTCGATCTCGATCGTGCCGCCAAGCATGTGTGCGCGCTCGCGCAAGCCCATCAAGCCGAAGGAGCCGGCGCGCTGCAAGGCCAGCTCACCGAGTCCGACCCCGTCATCGGTGACCGTCAGCACGAGCTGATCATCGCGCGCTTGCAGCGCCACCTCCACCGATCGCGCCTGGGCGTGGCGAGCGACATTGGTCAGCGCCTCCTGCACCATGCGGTACAGCGTCGTGGCCACGCGCTCGTCCACCGCCGGCTCCGCCAGCGGCAGCCGCGTGTGCACCGGGATCCCCATGCGCCGCGAGGCGTCGCGGGCCAACCACTCGATGGCGGCGGTCAGGCCCAGGTCGTCGAGCATCAGCGGCCGCAGGTCGCTGGCGATGCGGCGCACCGAGGCCAGTGTGTCGTCGAGCAGGGCCTGCATGCTGCCGACCAGTGCGTCGTCGCCGGGAAGGTGGGCCCGCGCGGCCAGCGTCGCCAGATCGATCTTCAACGCGGTCAGGCGCTGGCCGAGTTCGTCATGCAGTTCACGCGCGATGCGGCGGCGCTCTTCCTCGCGCGCTTCGACGCCGCGGGCCGACAACTCGCGCAGCGCCCGGCGCGAGAGCTCCATCTCGGCGGCTTCGCGGCGGCGTTCGGTAACGTCACTGACCACCATCTGCACCGTGCGGTGGCCGTGATCGGGCAGCGCGGCCAGCGCGATCTCGATCTCGCGGGTCTGGCCATCGGAGCGCGTCAGGCGGCCGGCGACGATCGTGCTCAGGGTCTGGCCGGCGAGCGCACGCTCGATCTCCTGGCGCAGCCGCGCATGCGACTCGTCGTCGAGCAGCGTCCACACACGACAGCCGATCAAGCGATCGATCGACGCCACGCAGAACAGCCGCGCCGCAGCGCGGTTGGCGTACACGAGCACATCGTCTTCGCAGATCCAGATGGCGGTGGGCGAGAGTTCGAACACCGCGCGCATGTGCCGCTCGAGCGCGGCCAGCCGCTCTTCGAGCGCAAGCGCGTCGCTGCTGTCGCGCAGCATCGCCGCGAACAAAGTGCGCGTGCGCCCCTGGTCCGCGATGTCTATTCGCGACAGCGTGATCTCCACCGGCACCGTGCTGCCGTCGGCGCGCAGCAGATCGACACGGCGTCCTTGCCGCATCATGCGTTGCGCCGTCTGCGAGGCCGCGAAGCCGCGCACCATCGACGCATGCTGCTCACGCCAGCGCGGCGGCACGAAGCGTTCAAGCGAGGTGCCCAGCACCTGCGCCGCATCGCATGCAAACAGCAGTTCGGCGGCCGGGTTCATCGCCTGGATGGCCTGCGCTTCGTCGATCATGACGATGGCTTCGCGCGTGGCGAACAGCACTTTGCCGGACGGGCCTTCGAACAAACCGCTGCGCGAAACCGATTCTTCGATGGGTGGTGGCAGCGCCGTCATGGCCAGGCATCGTAGGCCGCGCAGCCGTCTCTTCGCGCCGCGCAGCCGCGTTGGCCGCTGCGCGGCTTGCGCAATATCAACTCAGGCGACGTTCAGCCGCTTGCCGGCGGATTGCGCCTTCTTCGGCAGCTTCAGCTCGAGCACGCCGTTGGTGTACTTGGCGTCGGCGCCGGCCGCGTCGACGTCGCTGGCGAGCAGGAAGCTGCGGCTGGTGTAACCGTAGCGGCGCTCGCTGCGCAGCACGCGGCCGTCCTTCTTTTCCTCCTTGTCCTGTTGGACCTCGGCGCTGATCGTGACGTGGTTGCCATCGATGCGCACATCGATGTCTTCCTTTTTCACGCCGGGGATTTCGGCCTTGATAGCGAAGGCGTTGTCGGTTTCGGACAGGTCGATGCGGATCTGCGGCGCACGCTCGGCGGCGGCTTCGTTGCGCCACGGCCGCCAGAGGTCGCGCAGCGTTGCCGGGAAGGAATCGAGGTCGAACAGATCGGGGACGCGCAGTTCATTCATGGCAGAACTCCTTCAATATGGGACATCGGGTCGAATGGCGCCGCAGCGCCACCGCTCGATGCTCGGCGCGCCGATCGGGCGCGGCATTGAGTGCACGCAACGCAGCAGCGCGTTCGGAAAAGTCTGACAACAGCGCGCGCGTTTTCCGACAGCGCGGAGCAGTGGATGCCGATGGCGCCGCGCCGGCGGGCGGCTGATCCTCGACGGCAGTTCATGAACACTTCAAGGAGAGACCGAAATGGCAAGCCCCAGTCCTGCGCGCGATCTGCGCGCGTTGCATTCAGCGTGGTTCGATCGCAGCGCGAACACTGAGAGCGCCCCCAGGCCGACGACCACGTCGTCCGCCATCGGGCTTGCAGGCCCGATAGCCCTCGCAGGCGCAGAACAGTCCGCAGGGACTGTTCTGCGTCCGGGCTCGGCCCCCCGAGGGGGTATGAGCAAAGTGGCAGAGCCACATGTGCTCATGAGCTGGCAGATCGATCTGCACGCCCTGATCGGATTGCTGGGTGGCGGCGGCGGCACTGAAACGGACCACCGCAGTGAGCGCTTCGCGGTCCAGCGCGCATCGCGAGGCACCCCGCTGGTGCACGCGGGCGCGCACGCGCACATGCTGTACGTCGTGCAGACGGGAAGCTTGAAGTGCGTCAAGATCGCCGAAGACGGCTACGAGCATGTGCTCGCCTTTGTCTGGCCGGGCGACGTGATCGGCTTTGACGGCCTGTACCGCGAGCACTATGCGTTTGGCGCGGTGGCGCTCGAAGACAGCCGCGTCATTGCGCTGCCGCTGGCCGGGCTGGCGGCACTGCGCCAACGCTCGCCCGGGCTCGACGCGGCGCTGCAGGCGCAGATCGCGCGGCAGCTTGCTCATGCCGGCGAGATCGCCGAAGTGATGTCGGCAGTGGCCGCCGACGCGCGTCTGGCGCGCTTCCTGGTGCAGTTGTCGGGACGCATGGCCGAGCGCGGTCAGTCGCCACGCCGCCTGCTGCTGCGCATGAACCGGCGCGACATTGCCAATCACCTCGGTCTGGCGCACGAAACAATCAGCCGCTCATTGCGTGTCCTGTCCGACGCCGGCTGGCTGCGCGTGGACAACCGCGATGTCGAGATTCTCGACGTGCAAGGCCTCAAGCGCTGCGCGCGCAGCACCCGTGGCAATGAGTCCACGCCCGCAGCGCCTTCGCCGCTCCCCCTGGATGGGCCGAGGAATGGCCGCGTCTCGCGGCGATGCGGCTTGCAAGGCGCACCAGCGGCCGGGCAGAGCCCATCCGCGGCGTTCACCGGGGCGTGAATCCCCTTGCCTCGCGTTCCCACCGCGCGCCGCGCATGAACCGCGGCAACACGCCGGGCTGGTCGATGAAGAGCCGCGCCGAGCGCCATCGTCAACGAAAAAGTAGCTTCCTGTTCGCTTACCTGCGCTGGATCGCATCGCAGCGTTGATGGCCGGCCACGCAAGCAGCTGGGAGTTGCTGGTGTGACCCGGGTCAATACATCCGCCGCAGCGGCCGGTAGAGTTGGCCGCCTGCGAGCGTCTGGATGTCGATGCGATGGCCGCACTGGTGATTCACGAAGCCGTGCGCGTCGGGCCGCTCGGCTTGCCGGGAGAACTGGCCCGACCCGCGCTCGCCGTCGGTCTGGTGGTAATCGCCGATGGCAGTGGCAGCAGCCCCGGCGGGCCGCGCAACCGCTTCGTGGCCACTGTGCTGCACAAGCACCGTCTGGCGACGCTGCGCTTCGATCTGCTGGGCGTTGACGAAGCGCAGGACCGGCGCCGCGTGTTCGACATGACGTTGTTGACGTGGCGGCTCGTCGAGGTGATCGACTGGCTGCGCGAGCGCGGCCATGGCGAGATGTCCAGCCTGGGTTTGCAGCGGGTCGGCCTGTTCGGCGCCAGCACCGGCGCTGCTGCGGCCCTGCAGACGGCCGCCCTGCGGCCCGGCCGCGTCAGCGCGCTGGTGCTGCGCGGCGGGCGCACCGACCTCGCCGACCAGCTGGCTCGGGTGCAAGCGCCGACGATGCTGATCGTCGGCGGTGCCGACACCGAAGTCATGCAACGCAATCGCGCGGCGCTGCACGCGCTGCAGTGCGAGAAGCGCCTGGAGATCGTGCCGGGTGCGTCGCATCTGTTCGATGAGCCCGGTGCGCTCGACGCCGTGGCGCATCTGGCGGCGGACTGGTTCATTCGCCATGTGACGGAGCGACTGCATTGAGAACCGTCTGTGCCTGCACAATCGCTGCGTGAGCCCGACCCACATCGCCGTTCTCGACGACGAGCCAGACATCACGCAGCTGCTGGCGAGCTACCTCGACGCGCAGGGCTTTCGGGTCTCGCAAACACACCGCGGCGCCGACTTGCTGGCGCTGATGCGCAGCGATGCGCCGGCACTGGTGCTGCTCGATCTGGGCCTGCCGGGGGAGGACGGGTTTGCGATCGCGCGGCAGTTGCGCGAGCACCACCGCTGTGGGTTGTTGATCGTCAGCGGCCGCGGCGATGCGGTGGACAAGATCGTCGGTCTCGAAGTCGGCGCCGACGACTACGTAACCAAGCCGTTTGATCTGCGCGAGTTGCTGGCGCGCATCAAGGCGGTGCTGCGGCGGCTCGAGCCGGCGCCGATCGCGACGCCGGAGTCCGCGCCGTCCGGCTTTCGCTTCGCGCAGTTCACGCTCGACCTCGCCGCGCGCCGCGTCAGCGACGCGCAGGGCGCGGAGGTGGTGTTGACGGGCGGCGAATTCGACTTGCTCGTCACCTTGTGCCAACACGCCGGCCGCGCGCTGTCGCGCGACTTTCTGCTCGGCGCGACGCGCGGCCGCGAGGCCGGGCCGTTCGACCGTACGGTGGATGTGCAGGTGGGCCGGCTGCGGCGCAAGCTCGAAGCGCAGGGCCAGGGCCCGACGATCATCAAGTCGGTGCGCGGCGCCGGCTACCTGTTCGCGGTGCCGGTGCAGAGCCGGTGATCCCGGACCTCAGCCGCGAGCTGTCGGCGGCGCCGGACAGCCGCGTCGGCGAGGGCACGCTCTACCTGTCCCGCGCAAGGCCGCAGAGCGAGCATCGCTCACTGCAGCGTGGCGCTCGACGTGCCGGCACCGTCGTTGCCGACAAACGCCGCCAGCGCCGCTACATCCGGGATGCTGATCTCGCGCCGCGCGCCGTCGGCAAAGCCGATCAGGCGCTGGCGTGCCAGGCGTGAGAGCGCGCGGCTGACCGACTCGAGCGTCATGCCCAGGTAGTTGCCGATCTCGGCGCGTGTCATGCGCAGCGTGATCTGGTCGGTGCGCAGGCCGCGCTGGGCCAGCGCATCGGCCATCAGGCGCAGGAAGTCGGCCACGCGGGCATCGGCCGACAGCGTGGCCAGTGCCATCAGGCTGTCGCGGTCGCGGCCGATGACGCGGCTCATCTCGGCGTGAAGCAGCGCCATCAGCGGCGGGTGCGCGGCGCAGGCGGCGAGCAGCTGCTCGTAGCGCAGCGCCCAGATCTCGCCGGTGTCGAGCGCCACCGCGTCGCAGCGGTAGCGGCCGACGGCCATGCCATCGAAGCCCAGCCAGTCGCCGCGGAACTGCAGACCAACGACTTGCGCGCGGCCGTCTGCCGCGCTGTTGATCAGCTTGAAGCAGCCGGTGTTGAGCACATAGAGCTGCGTGAACGCATCGCCGCACCGGTAGATCGTTTCGCCGGCATGCACGACGCGGCGTTGCAGCGGCACGCGCTCGGCCACCAGGGCCAGCATCTCGGCCAGGCGCTTCGCTTCCTGGCGTGCTTCGCAACGCTCGTCGCGGGGGACGGCGAAGGCTGTGATTCCTTCGTTGCGGGCGGGTGCGGTGTCCAGCAGCATGGTCATCTCCTGTCAAGGTGTGGCCAGTCTGTGCGGTGGCGCGCAACGGCGTGCGACGGCACGGTGTCGTTGTGTGAACGCTTTGTGAACGGCTCTTGAACGGCTCTTGAACGGCTCTTGAACGGGCCTGCAGCGCGGTCGATTTTGACGCAACGCAAGGCCCGCGACGTGCCAGGCGTTGACGATCCGTACCGTGAGCCCGACCTTTCAACGCCGTCTGCTGGAATCGGCCGCGATCGATGCCGCCGATGCGAAAGCCCTCGTCGAAGCGGCGCGCGCCTTGAAGCGCAGCGCCGCCGAGTCACTACTGCGCCTGCGTGGCAAGAACATCGCGCTGCTGTGCGCGCGGACCGATGGCGAGTGCGCGCGCCGCTTCGACGCCTCGGTCTCGGCGCTCGGTGCGCGGGTTGCGCACATCAGCGCCACGCCGGCGTGGTTGCGCGACGATCCCCCGATGGGCGCGCCGACGGCACGGTTGCTCGAACACCTTTACGACGCCGTCGATTGCGAGGAGCTGCCCGCTGGTTTTGCGCAGCGCCTGCAAGCGCAACTCGGCGTGCCGGTGTTCGACGGTTTGGCGCGTGACGACCATCCGGTCTTCAGCCTCTTGCAGGACGTCGCCGAGCGTGGTGTGCCGGCCGATGAAGACCGCCGCGCCCTGCTGCAGGCCACGCTCGTGAGCAGCCTGTCATGAGCACCGCGGTGCTGTGCAACCGCACCTCATCGGGCAAGCTGAACTGACGCGTCTGCGGCCTAGTGGCACTGCACTCGACGCGGCGCGGACGCCGATCGAGAGCGGCCGAGAGTGCTGGAACTCAGCCGCACAGCCTTGCGTTGGATCAACATGTTCTTCCGAGGCTCGCCTACGCTTGACGTCCAAGTCTGGGGTCACACTGCATGGCCACGCCCCGTTTCGCATCTCGCTCGCCGTGCCTGCGCGGTCGGCTTCGTCGACTGCCACTCTCATGGGTACTTCATGCTGGCTGCTGAGTCGGTGTGCGCCGTCGTCGTAGCGGAGCAGCGCGATCTGAAGCGCAGGCTGCGGGCGGTCTGTGGCCTGATGCGCAGCCATCCGGGGATGCCGACCCCCGACGGGCTCGCCTCTCTTTCTCGTTTCCCGAGCGCGCTGTGCAAAGCCGGCCACCTCGGATCGGAATCGGCGCTGGAGCGATTCCTCGTTCCATGTCTCGCCAGCGCCTCGGTGTCGGCAGCCAAAGCGGTCGACCGGCTGCAGCAGACGAAGAAGAGGGAGGCTGTCCTTCGGCAAGCCGTGGAGCAAGCCCTGCGGTCAGCGCACAGTGATCCGGGCGCCGATCGGGCTGCGCCGATGCGTGTCTTCCGCGTCTATTGCAATCAGGCACTGGATCGACTCGAGGACGAGGAGTTGCTGCTTCTTCCGTTGGCGCGAGAGTCGCTGTCGGGGCCGCAGTGGTGTGCGATCGCCTCGACCATTTCCCAGCAGACGTCGGCCGGGTCGAAGACGCCGGCGAAACAATCGTCGGCGTCCCTCGAGGAGACGGCGCCGCGCAACTGCCCGCTGTGGGATTGCCCGCCGGGCGATGCGTCGGCGCTCTTTCGCTGTCGCGCGTCATCGCGGTAACGGGCCGCGGCGTGACGCGACTGGCCATCCTTGCCGCTTGCGAAACCGAGTTCGCCCGTCGTCAGGCCGTCGGGCCCAGTCCGATCGGTGCGGGCACCCGGTTGACGATGCGCGTGAAGAGGGCGCGGTATTCCGCGTCGGGCTCGTGTCCGGTCAGCGGATCACGGTTGGCCAGGAATGCCTCGTCGAGGTCAATCCAGTCCTGCCTGGAGAGCACCCGTTCGGCCAGCGGCAGGATGTGCTGCTCCTCCATCGCCATGTGCGCCAGATAGAACTCCGCGTAGCGCTCGGCGGCAAGTTCGAAGGCCTCGCGACGCGACTCGCCCATCATCTCGAAGGCCAGCAGCGCATGTTCGAGTTCGCGGATCCGCCGCTCGCCGCGCGCATGATCGTCGTCCAGGTGGTCGAGCAGGTCGCGTGACAGCGGCGTGCGCGCGCGAAGCTTCGGAAACAGCAACTCCGACTCCTTGCGATGATGACGCTTCTCCGGGAACTCGCCGACGTAGAAGAGCATGGCTCTCAGCGCCGCGAAATCGGGCAAGGTCTCCTGTCGGCGATGCTGCTTCAGCAGCAGCAGGATCGACCGCAACATGGCCGCGAGTGCGGCATGTTCTTCGCGAATGATGCGAAGGGTGGCGTGCGTCATGTTTTGCTCCGTCGTGCCGGGCCGGGGCTCGTCCCCTGGGAGCATCGCCGCGATCAGCGACGAGTGGCTTGCGTTGTATCAAGGCGCGCGTGCCTTGCGGACGGCCAGCGCTCGGGGCAATCCCGAGCGTGGCCGCCCTGCGGCCGGGCCATCATCGCAGCACCCCGCACTCGAACCCACCGCCATGGCCCACCTGATCACCCGCCGCGCGTTGCTCGCGCTGGCGTGCCTGCCCGCTGCCTGCGTCGCGCCGCCGCCGGCCGCGCCGCCCACGCCGATCGTCTTCGTGCACGGCAACGACGACAGCGCCGCGCTGTGGACGACGATCCTGTGGCGATTCGAAGCGAACGGCCACCCGCGCGAGCGGTTGTATGCCATCGACATGCCGCTGCCCAGCGCGCGTGACGACGACGCCGTGGCGCAGCCCGGGCGCAGCAGTGCCACCGAGTTTGCGCAGTTCCTCGCCGCCGAAGTCGATGCGGTGCTCGCGCGCACGGGCGCACGCCAGGTGGCGCTGGTCGCCAACTCGCGCGGCGGCTATGCGATCCGCCACTACATCCAGAACCTGGGCGGCGCGGCCAAGGTCTCGCATGCGGTGCTCGGCGGCACGCCGAACCACGGCGTGTGGGCCGATGCGGCGAACCGCGCGGGCAGCGAGTTCAACGGCGCCGGGCCGTTCCTCACGCAGCTCAATGCGCCGAAGGGGCCGAACGGCGACGAGGTCACGCCGGGTGTGAGGTGGATGACGATCCGCTCCGACAACAACGACAAGTTCGCGCAACCCGACGGGGTGTGGATCGGCCAGCGCGGCAAGCCGACGAACGTCACGTTCGACGGGCCGGCGCTGAAAGGCGCCGAGAACGTCGTGCTGCCGCGTCGCGACCACCGCGAGGTGAGTTACCACGGCGAAGCGTTCGCGCAGACCTACCGTTTCATCACCGGACAGGTGCCGCGCACGATGCAGATCGCGCCTGCGGCGAGCGTGGTGCTGGATGGCCGCATCAGCCCGCCGGGAACGAACCTGCCGCTGGCCGGCGCCAGCATCGAGGTCTACGCCGTGAACCCCGCCAGCGGCGAGCGGCTGGGCGGGGCCGTGCACCGGCACAGCGTGGGCGCCGATGGGCGCTGGGGCCCGTTCGTCGGCACGGCCACGCAGCGCTACGAGTTCGTCATCGCCGCGCCGGGATTCGCCACCTCGCATGTCTACCGCAGCGAGTTCCCGCGTTCCAGCAGCGTGGTGCACTTCCGCGCCGAGCGGCTGGCCGATGCCGACCGCGACGCCGCTTCGGTGATCAACTTCACCCGCCCGCGCGCCTACTTCGGCGTGCCGCGTGACCGTATCGTCTTTGACGGCCAGCAGCCGGCGCCGGGCATCCCCAGCGGCGTGGCCGGCGTGGCGGTCTCCAAGCTGAAGCTGCGCGACGCGGGACGCACGGTGGTCGGCGAGTTCGAGAGCGAATCGGTCGCCGAGCGAATCGCCGGCCGCGCCTGGCCGGCCGCCGAGAACCGGGTCGTCACGCTCGAACTGCACTGGTGAGTTTGTTAACGCACGAGATGATCGAATCATTGGTGCGGCTGGCGCGGCGCGCGGGCGACGAGGTGATGCAGGTCTACGCCGGCGCGTTCGAGGTGCACGGCAAGCCCGATGACTCGCCGGTCACGGCGGCCGATCTGCGTGCCGAAGCGGTGATCGTCGAAGGATTGCGCCTATTGACGCCGCAGCTTGCCATCGTCGCCGAAGAAGCCGTCGCCGCCGGTCGTGTGCCGCACTGCGGCGATCGCTTCTGGCTGGTGGACCCGCTGGACGGCACTCGCGAGTTCGTCGCACGCAACGGCGAGTTCACCGTGAACATCGCGCTGATCGAGCGCGGCCAGCCGGTGCTCGGCATCGTTCTCGCGCCGGCACTCGATCGGCTGTATGGCGGCCAAGTCGGGCAGGGCGCATGGCTCGAGGAGCACGGGCAGCGGCGCAGCATCCGCTGCCGCGAGCTGCCCACCGAGGGCGCCACGATCGTCGCCAGCCGTTCGCATGGTGACCCGGCGCAGCTCGAGGCCTGGCTGCGGCCCCACGCGGTGGCGCGGTTGATGAACGCCGGCTCGTCGCTGAAGTTCGGCCTCATCGCCGCGGGCGAGGCCGACCTCTACCCGCGCCTGTCGCGAACGATGGAGTGGGACATCGCCGCTGGCCACGCCGTGCTGGCCGCTGCCGGCGGCAGCGTCACGCAGCTCAACGGCAGCGCGCTGGTGTACGGCAAGGCAGGCTTCGAAAACCCGCATTTCGTGGCCCGCGGCGCAACGGGAAACCCCGCAGCGGCCCCCTGAAGCCGGCTCCTAGAATCGTCGCCATGTCGTCCCCCCGCCGCGCCGCGGCCACCGCCTCGCCCGAACCTGCCACGGCCGGCCTGCGGGTGTTGAAGAAGTATCCGAACCGGCGCCTGTACGACACCCACAACAGCAGCTACATCACGCTGGTCGACGTGAAGGCGATGGTGCTGGAAGGCATCGAGTTCGAGGTGCGCGACGCGAAGAGTGGCGACGACCTGACGCGCAGCATCCTGCTGCAGATCATCCTCGAGGAAGAGTCCGGCGGGCTGCCGATGTTTTCCACCGAGATGCTGTCGCAGATCATCCGCTTCTACGGCCACGCGATGCAGGGACTGATGGGCGCCTACCTCGAGAAGAACATGCAGTCGTTCGTCGAGATGCAGGGCCGCTTCATGGAGCAAAGCCGCGGCTTCGCCGACCCGAAGGCGTTCACGCCCGAAATGTGGACGCAGCTGCTGTCGGGCCAGGCACCGGTGATGCAGAACCTGGTCACCAACTACCTCGAACAAAGCCGCGGCATGTTCGAGAAGATGCAAGAGCAGATGAAGCTCTCGGGCGCGCTGTTTCCCGGCATGCCCGGTTTTCCCGGCGGGCGGAAGTAGTTCGGCTCGTCGCCGAGAATCGGGGCATGACTGTTGCCCCCATCACCGTCCCGACCATTGGCTTCGTATCGCTCGGCTGCCCGAAGGCGCTCACGGACTCCGAACTCATCCTCACCCAACTGCGCGCCGAAGGCTACGAAACCAGCAAGAGCTACGCCGGCGCCAATCTGGTGATCGTCAACACCTGCGGCTTCATTGACGACGCGGTGAGAGAGAGCCTGGATGCGATCGGCGAAGCGCTCGCCGACAATGGCCGTGTCATCGTCACCGGCTGCCTGGGCGCGAAGGGCGGCGCGGGTGATGGCAACCTGGTGCGCCAGGTGCATCCCAAGGTGCTCGCGGTCACCGGGCCGCACGCCACGCAGGAGGTGATGGACGCGGTGCACCTGCATGCGCCCAAGCCGCACGAGCCGTTTGTCGACCTGGTGCCCGAATCGAGGGGCATCGCTGGCATCAAGCTCACGCCCAGGCACTACGCGTACCTGAAGATCAGCGAAGGCTGCAACCACCGCTGCACCTTCTGCATCATCCCCAGCATGCGCGGCGACCTGGTGTCGAGGCCGATCGGCGATGTGCTCAACGAGGCCCGCGCGTTGTTCGAATCCGGCGTGAGAGAGCTGCTCGTCATCAGCCAGGACACCAGCGCGTATGGCGTCGACGTGAAGTACCGCACCGGCTTCTTCGACGGCCGGCCGGTGAAGACACGCATGCACGAGCTGTGCGAGGAACTGGCGCAGCTGGCCGAACCGCATTCAGCCTGGGTGCGGCTGCACTACGTCTACCCCTATCCGCATGTCGATGAAGTGTTGCCGCTGATGGCCACGGGGCGTGTGCTGCCTTATCTGGACGTGCCGTTCCAGCACTCCCACCCCGATGTGTTGAAGCGCATGAAGCGCCCGGCCAGCGGCGAGCGCAACCTCGAGCGGCTGGCGCGCTGGCGCGAAGCCTGCCCTGAGATTGCTGTGCGTTCGACCTTCATCGCCGGCTTCCCGGGCGAGACCGAGGCGGAGTTCGAACACCTGCTCGACTTCATGCACGAAGCGCAGATCGACCGCGCCGGCTGCTTCGCTTATTCGCCGGTGGATGGCGCGGCGGCCAACGCGCTGCCGGGCATGCTGCCGAAAGAGCTGCGCGACGAGCGCCGCGCGCGCTTCATGGCGGTGGCCGAAGCGGTCTCGGCGAAGAAGCTCGAACGGCGCATCGGTGCGACGATGCAGGTGCTGATCGACAGCGCCCCCGCACTCGGCCGCAAGGGCGGCGTCGGCCGCAGCTACGCCGATGCGCCCGAGATCGACGGCACGGTGAAACTGCTGCCGCCCGAGAAAGCGTCCAAACAACTCAAGGTGGGCGAGTTCACGCGGGCGCGCATCGTCGCCACCCAGGGCCACGATTTGGTCGCCACACCGATTTGAACGATGGACATGACCCAAGACATCTCGACCCGCCTGATCCACCACCCCTACCAGCCCCCGTCAGGCTTCAAGGCACCGCAGGTCGGCGTGCACAAGGCCTCGACGGTGATGTTCGAGAACGTCGCCGCAGTGCGTTCGCGCGATTGGCGCCACAAGCAGGGCTACACCTACGGCCTGCACGGCACGCCGACCACTTTCACGCTCGAAGAGCGCATCGCCACGCTCGAGGGCGGGCGCTTCTGCACGCTCGTGCCCAGCGGCCTGGCCGCGATCGCGGTGGCCAACTTCGCGCTGCTCGAGCCCGGCGACGAGCTGCTGCTGCCCGACAACGTCTACGGCCCGAGCCGCGAGCTGGCGCGCCACGAACTCGCCAGATTCGGCATCACGCACCGCCACTACGATCCGATGAATCCGGCCGGCCTGGCGGGGATGCTCGGCGAGAAGACCAAGCTCGTGTGGCTCGAAGCGCCGGGCTCGGTGACGATGGAGTTCCCGGACCTGCGTGGCCTCATCGCTGCCTGCCGCGGCCGCGGCGTGCTCACCGCGCTGGACAACACCTGGGGCGCCGGCATTGCCTTCCCGGCCTTCGACCTCGGCATTCACATCGTGATGCAGGCGCTGACCAAGTTTCCGTCCGGCGGCGGCGACGTGCTGATGGGCTCGGTGTGCACACGCGACGAAGCGCTGCACCAGCAGATCAAGCTCACGCACATGCGGCTGGGCATGGGTGTGGCCGGCAACGACGCCGAACTGCTGTTGCGCTCGTTGCCGTCGATCGCGCTGCGCTACGCGGCCAGCGACCGTGCCGGGCGCGAGCTGGC
>JANNQO010000271.1:0-2874 GCA_031400795.1 Rubrivivax sp.
CATCGCGATCACGATCTCGATCCGCGAGGGCCAGCCCTACACGGTGACCGGCGTCAAGCTCGAGGGCGACTACCTCGGCAAGGACGATCAGTTCAAGTCGCTCGTGCTGGTGCGCCCCGGCCAACCCTACCGCGGCGATGCGGTGACCGAAACGGTGAAGCGTTTCACCGACCTGTTCGGCCTGTTCGGCTACGCCTTCGCGCGCATCGACCAGCGCCCCGAGATCGACCGCGCCACCGGCCAGGTTGCGGTGGTCCTGGTGGCCGAGCCGCAGCGCCGCGTCTACGTGCGGCGCATCGAGGTGGCCGGCAACACACGCACGCGCGACGAGGTGGTGCGGCGCGAGTTCCGCCAGCTCGAATCGAGCTGGTACGACGGCGCGAAGATCAAGCTCTCGCGCGACCGTGTCGAACGCCTGGGCTACTTCAAGGACGTGAGCGTCGATACCAACGAGGTGCCGGGTTCGCCCGACCAGGTGGACCTGGTCGTCAACGTCACCGAAAAGCCGACCGGCAACCTGCTCATCGGCGCCGGCTATTCGAACGCCGAGAAGCTCACGCTCACCGCTTCGGTGAAGCAGGAGAACGTCTTCGGTTCGGGCAACTACCTGGGCGTCGAGGTCAACACCAGCCGCAACGCGCGCACGCTGGTGTTGAGTTCGGCCGACCCCTACTTCACGGTGGACGGGATCTCGCGCTCGATCGATCTGTTCTACCGCACCAGCCGCCCGTACAACAGCCAGGGCGACCAGTACCAGATCGCCACGCCGGGCGCGGCGATCCGTTTCGGCGTGCCGTTCTCGGAGTTCGACACGGTGTTCTTCGGCATCGGCATCGAGCAGACGCGCATCGGCACGAATACCGGCATCCCGAACAGCTACTTCCTGTACCGCGAGCTGTTCGGCGCGCGCAGCACCTCGATCCCGCTCACGCTCGGCTGGGCGCGTGACGGGCGCGACAGCGTGCTCACGCCCACGGCGGGCCGCTACCAGCGCGTGAACCTGGAGCTCGGTGCCTTCGGCGATGTGCGCTACACGCGCACCAACCTGCAGTACCAGGAGTACTTCTCGCTGCCCTGGCGGCTGACGCTGGGCCTGAACACCGAGATCGGCATCGGCACGGGCCTGGGCGGCAAGCCCTTCCCGATCTTCAAGAACTTCTACGGTGGCGGCCTGGGCACGGTGCGCACTTTCGAACAAGGTTCGCTGGGCGTGATCGACCCCACCGGTGCCTTCATCGGCGGCTCGCGGCGTTTCAACGCCAATGCCGAGCTGTACATCCCGGTGCCGGGCAGCGGCAACGACAAGTCGCTGCGCATCTTCGGCTTCGCCGACACCGGCAACGTGTGGCGCGACGGCGAGAAGATCCAGGCCGCGTCGCTGCGCGCCTCGGTGGGCCTGGGCCTGAGCTGGATCTCGCCGGTGGGCCCGCTGAAGCTGAGTTGGGGCAAGCCTTTGCGCACGCAGCCCAACGATAGAATCCAGCGCTTCCAATTCCAGATCGGGACTGCGTTCTGATGAAGACGATGTTTGTGCGTGGCTTGGCCCTTGCGGCGACCACGATGTGCCTGACCAGCAGCCCGGTGATCGCGCAAGAGCTGAAGATCGGCTATGTCAACAGCGAGCGGGTGCTGCGCGACGCTGTGCCGGCCAAAGCCGCGCAGACCAAGCTCGAAGCCGAGTTCGGCAAGCGCGACCGTGAACTCAACGACCAGGCCGGCAAACTCAAGGCGGCGGCCGAGAAGCTCGACAAAGAGGCCCCCACGCTGGCCGAAGCCGAGCGCGGCCGCCGCCAGCGCGACCTGCTCGAACAAGACCGCGACCTGCAGCGCAAGCGCCGCGAGTTCCAGGAAGACCTGACGCAGCGCAAGAACGAAGAACTGGCCGCGGTGGTCGAGCGCGCCAACCGTGTCATCAAGCAGATCTTCGAGACCGAGAAGTACGACCTGATCCTGCAGGAAGTGGTGTTCGCCGGTGCGCGCGTGGACATCACCGACAAGGTCATCAAGGCGCTGAACAGCGGCGCCCCCGCGGCCAAGTAGCCCCTCGCGAGAGCGCTGCCGTGCAGGCCAGCCTCTCGGAGATCACCGGCCGCCTGGGTGGCGAGCTGATCGGCGATGCGGCGCTGGTCGTCACGCGCATCGCGCCGCTCGCAGCGGCCGATGCTTCGTCGATCAGCTTTCTCTCGCACCCCCGCTACGTGTCGCAGCTGGCCGATTGCCGGGCTGCTTGCGTGATCGTCTCGCCCGCAGTGCGCGACGCTGCCGCTGCACGGGGTGCAGCGATCGTGGTCGATGATCCGTACCTCTATTACGCCCGGCTCACGCAATGGTGGGCGGCCGCGAGCCTGCCCCCGGCCGAGCCGGGAGTGCATGCCAGCGCCGTGGTCGAGCCCGGCGCAATCATCGCCGCGTCGGCGAGCGTCGGTGCCTTCGTTTTCGTCGCTGCCGGCGCGCGCGTCGGTGCCCACGCGGTGATCGGCGCCCACGCCTCGATCGGCCGCGATGCGATGGTGGGCGAGGGCACCCGACTCGCACCGCGCGTGACGATCGGCGAGGGCTGCCGCATCGGCGCCCGCGGCATCGTGCACAGCGGCGTGGTCATCGGCGCCGACGGCTTCGGCTTCGCCCCGCACGACGGGCGCTGGGAGAAGATCGAGCAGCTCGGCAGCGTGACCATCGGCGACGATGTCGAGATCGGCGCCAACACCTGCATCGACCGCGGCGCACTCGACAACACCGTGATCGAAGACGGCGTGAAGCTCGACAACCTGGTGCAGATCGGCCACAACGTGCGTGTCGGCGCACACAGCGCCTTCGCAGGTTGCGTGGGCGTGGCCGGCAGCGCGATCATCGGACGGCATTGCACGGCCGGCG
>JANNQO010000272.1:0-2010 GCA_031400795.1 Rubrivivax sp.
CTGCCGCGGGCTGCGCTGGTTGAACGCGAACTGAGAGTTACGCGAGGCGCCGGGTGGGCGCGTGGTTGTCCACGCGTGAGTGCGTTACAGCCGCCCGGCCGCCTTCAGCGCTTCTTCCATCGTGGCCAGCGGCAACACCAGCGAACGCGGCGCGTCCAGCAGTGCGAGCGCGCCGAAACCCTCGTACCACCGTGGCGCCGCGTCGTCCTTGGCATCGATGAGCAGTGCGACGCCGCCTACTTCGGCAGCGGCGTGAATGCAGCGGCGACCGGCGCACATCAGCAATTCGCCGCCCAGCCCCAAGCCCTGCACGGATCGGTCCACGACCAGACGAGAGTCGTGGCTCTGCCGTGCGTGCTGGCGCAGGAACGTGTTCAGATCAGCATCACCCCAATCGAAGGCCTCACGGTCGTGGCGCTTCGATATCGGCGCCTCGCGCCACTGCAGCTCATTAATCAGGCGCGCTTCGGGATTCGCCGTGCGGCACTCAGGAGCTTGGCGTTGGGGGCCGGGGGGCTTTCCAACGCGTTCAGGACGCGAAGACTGTCGCGCTCGGAGAGCTTCAAGTGCTCGGCCCGATCGATCACTTTGCGGGCCGCGCTCAGTGCATGGCGCAGGATGAAGTCGGTCATGTCGGTCGATCTGGCAACACCGTCAGCGCCGGCTGTGTGCGCCGGCGTGTCGTTACGGGCGCGCCTCGGGCGGCATCTCCGCCCCGCAGCTCCAGCACTGCTCGAACGGCCCGTCCACGATCTCGCCGCAGCCGGTGCAGGTCCAGCGCCGGTGCGGCAGATGGCGCCACTGGTGCAGCAGCGCACGCGCTTCGTCGGCGCGGGTGTCGTCGGCAACCCAGACCTCGGGCAGGCATTGGTCGGGCGGCATTTCGCCGGCGATGCTGCTGGCGAAGGCGCGCTGCACCGAGGCAGTGATGCCCACGCCGCTCAATTGGTCGGCCCACAACGTGGCCAACGCGATGTTGGGGGCTTGCAGGAGGCGTTTCATCGCGGGTCCGATCGTGCCATGCCCAGCCGAGCGGCAGGGCGGGCCGCCATCGCTTAACCTGCACGCTCCAACGCAAGGAGAGCGCCGCCATGCCGTATACCGTTCATGCCATCCAGATCCAGTCCTTCGGTGGGCCCGAGCAGATGAAGCTCGTCGAGCTCGCCGTCGGTGACCCCGGCCCCGGCGAGATTCGCATCCGCCACCAGGCCAGCGGGCTGAACTTCATCGATGTGTACCAGCGCACGGGCCTGTACAACAACCCGCTGCCGCTGACGCTGGGCATGGAAGGCGCCGGCGTGGTCGAGGCGGTGGGCGAGGGCGTCACGCACCTGAAAGCAGGCGACCGCGCCGCTTACGCCAGCAATCCGCCGGGCAGCTACAGCCAGGCGCGCGTGATGCCGGCGAAGAACGTCGTCGCGCTGCCCGACGGCATACCTTTCGACACCGCCGCGGCGATGATGCTGAAGGGCCTCACCGCGCAGTACCTGCTCAAGCGCACGCTTCCGGTGGAAGGCCTGCATGCGGGCGACTTCGTGCTCTTTCATGCGGCGGCCGGCGGCGTGGGTCTGATCGCCTGCCAATGGGCCAAGGCGCTCGGCCTGCAGCTGATCGGCACCGCCGGCGGGCCGGCCAAATGCCAGCTCGCGCTGGAGCACGGCGCGGCGCACGCCATCGACTACACGCGCGAAGACTTCGTCGCCCGGATCAAGGAAATCACCGGCGGCAAGGGTGTGAAGGTGGTCTACGACTCGATCGGCAAAGACACCTTCGAGCGCAGCCTGGACTGCCTGCGCCCGTTCGGGCTGCTGGCCAGCTTCGGCAACGCATCGGGGCCGGTGGCGCCGTTCGCGCCGGCGGTGCTGGCGGCTAAGGGCTCGGTGTACGTGACGCGGCAGACCCTCTTCACGCACATCGCCACGCGCGAGGTGACGCAGGCCATGGCCGATGAGCTGTTCGCGGTGGTGAAGAGCGGCGCGGTGAAGATCCGCATCGACCAGCGCTACCCGC
>JANNQO010000273.1:0-25598 GCA_031400795.1 Rubrivivax sp.
CGGCACCCGGGTGAAGAAGTTCGAGTTCCAGGATTACGTGAACCTGCAGCGCCTGATCGCCCGCGTCGAATTCAACCTGATGCCGCTGCAATACAACGTCTTCACTCATTGCAAGTCGGAACTGAAGTACTTCGATGCCGCGGTGGTCGGTACCGTCAGTATCGCCTCGCCCACGGCCAGCTACCGCGGCGCCATCCGGCACGGCGAGAACGGCTACCTCGCCCAGTCGCATCAATGGTTGGCTGTACTGCGCCAGGCGCTGGCCGAGCGGGCCGGCTACCGCGCGATGGCCGAGCGGGCGCAGGCGCATGCCCGGCAGCGCTACGCCTGGACCACGCAAACCGCCACCCTGCTCGCCGCGCTCGGCTTCGATTAGCGTTCCACAGAACTGTCGAAGCTGGCGAACGGCGTCCAGACGACGCGCCAGCCCGCAGCCCGTACCGCGCCTGCGAAGGCGAGCGCGCTGGCCACCGGGTCGACCCCCGCGGCCTGCTGCCACAGCGGCCACAGCTCGCGGCGCATCAACATCGCCTGCGGCGTGACGGCGTCGGCGCCGCGTGCCAGCAGCGCTGCGCCGAAGGGGCCCGGTGCGCCGCGCCGCACGCCGGCGCACAGCGTGTGGGCAGATGCGCCGGCCACGGTCACCAGCGCGCCTTGAACCAGCCGGCCCGCGCTGTAGACCGCACCCGCGACCAGGCCGACGCCGGGTCGGGCGATCTGCGCGACCATCTCGTCGAGCCACGACGGTGCGCTGGGCCACAGGCCGCCCGCCAGGCGCAGCAGCCAGGGTGCGCGGCCATCGTCCTGGCGCTGCAGCGTGCTGCCGCTCGTGAAAGCCAACAAGCGCTCGGCCCAGGCGGCGTCCGATGGGCTTTCGGCGAACGCGGCCGACGCCGACTCGGGCGGCACCCCATGGCGTACGCGCAGCCAGGGCAGGCCCGGCAGCGCCTCGGGCTGGGCCCCTGGCTCGCTGCGAGCCAGGTGCTCGGCCACCGCGCGCAGCGAGGCGTCGACCGCGTAGGCCTTGTTGCCCGCGGCCGCGGCCGTGCTGCCGGCAGCAGCGCGCCAGTGGTAGAGCACGCGCGGCACGTGCACGACTTGCTCGGGGCGCAGGCGTTCGGCGGCGCGCAGCGCCAGATCGTGGTCTTGCGCACCGTCGAAACCCTCGCGCAGGCCACCGAGTTCGGCGAACAGCGAGCGCCTGATCGCCGAGAGATGGCTCAGGAAGTTCTGACCGCGCAGCAGTTCGATGCTGAAGCCGGGTTTGAAATGCGGCTCGACCCTGCGCCCGCCGGCATCGAGCTTGTCTTCATCGGAATAGACCCAACCGGCGGCGGCGTGACCGGCGATGGCGCCGGCGACTTCGGCCAGGGCCAGCGGCGCCAGCACATCGTCCTGGTCCATGAAGAGCAGCCAATCGCCGCCGGCGAGTGTGGCCGCCGAGTTGGTGCAGGCGGCGATGCGGCCGTTGTTCGCGCGCTGCAGTACGCGGATGCGCGGATCGCGTTCACCCCACCGTGCAAGCTGCTCGCGCAGGCCGGGTCGCGTCGAGGCGTCGTCGGCAATGCACAGTTCCCAATCGGCATGGCTTTGCGCGAGCACCGAGGCAATCGCTGCGTCCAGGTGCGCGGGCTCGGGATTGAAGACCGGCATCAGCAGCGACAGCTTTGTGTTGCTCGCGCCACCGGTGCCGAGCAGCTGCTCACGCCGCTGCGCATGCTCGCGCGCCTCGGGCCCGCGGATCCAGCGCTGGTAGCTGTGAAAGGCTTCACCGCGCAGCAGCGTCTGGCGACTCGTCACCTCGCGCCTGAAGCGGCCGGCACTTTGCCGGGCGCGACGCGCCAGGTCCACCGCATTGCGCAGCGGCTGCGTCAGCCGCCACGACGACGACTGCATCAGTGCCTGCACCTGGTCGGCCGTGCGCCGCTGCTCGATCTGCGTGGCCGCCAGCACCTGCGACATGTGGCCAAGCTGGTGGCTGCGCTCGGCCAACTGCTGGTGCGTGGATTGAAGCTCGCCGCGCGTGGACTCCAGCACGTCCTGGGTCCAGCGCAACGAGCCTTGTGCTACAGCCAGCTGATGCGCCGACCCCGCCGCCAGCGCCTGACTCTCGCGCAACTGCTGCTGGGTGTGCTCGAGGACGTCGCGCAGTTCGGACACGACCTGCATGCGCGCGTCGAGTTCGGCGTGCAAGGCGCTGACGACGTTCGAATGTTGTGCCAGCGTCTCGCGTGCGGACTGCAGCTGCTTCACTGCATCGGCGGATTGCGTCGCCGCGCCCAGGGCCTGCGACCACCAATCGGCAGGCGCACGGCTCCACCACTTGCGCCACACGCGCCAGTAGGCCTCGTTGCCGAAGCGCGTGCGGTGCGCAGCCGACGACTGGTCGCCGACGACGTATTGCGCCGAGACACCGGGTGCGTGTACGAACTCGCCGTGGCAGCGCAGTTGCAGCCAGAAGTCCCAGTCTTCGTAGATGTCCAGCGTGGCGTCGAAAGCCAGGCCTTCGCGCTGCGCCAGCGCGGCATCGAACAGCGCAGCGTGGATCGGCATGCGATTGCCTAGCAGCAGCTCCCAAGGCTCGAAGGGCTTGTCGAACACGCCGCGCCGTTCGGCGAAGCTGCCCTGGCCGATGAGTTCGACATCGGCATGGGCCAACACCGCCTGCGGCGCCGCCTCGAGCGCGGCCAGCAGCTTGCTCAGGTGGCCAGGCAGCAGCAGGTCGTCGTCGTCGAGGAACAGCGCCCAGCGCGTGGTGACGGCGTCCAGGCCGGCCTGCGCCGCCACGCTGCGGTGCAGCGGCACACCCCGGCTGACCCAACGCAACGGCAACCCGAAGGCATCGGGCGCGGCCAGGCTGCCGAGTGCATCGACAATCACCAGGCCGACATCGTCGCGTTGCTGCGTGACCACCGAGGCCAGGCTCGCCGCCAGACTCGGCCGCCCCAGGGTGCGGACAATGACTGTGGCAAGCATTCAGAACATTATCGGACTTGATCCCGCGCCTCTGCGTAAGGCGATGCATCCATGGACTCCGAACGCGGCGTGATGCGCACCCTCCCCCCGTTGCCGACTTGGGCAACGGTGGCGATGGCGTGGGCGCTGTACCTGCCGTTGAGCTGGCAGTACCTGGCTTTTCTGGGCGGGGCGCTGGCGGCGCTGGGGGCCTGGTTGCGGCAGCGCCTACCGATGCCGCCGATTTCGCCGACCAGCGTGCGGCTGGCGCTGCTGTGGTGGGTGTGGATGGCGTTGTCGATGAGTTGGTCGAGTGCGCCGTTGCGCGACCAAGGCGTCCACGTGTGGCACTACGCGTTGCCGCTGTGCATGCTGCCTTTGGTGGCAGTCACTTCGGCCGCTGCTGCGCGGCAGGCGCTGCGCCATTTCGCCGTCGTCTCGGTGCTCGTGGCGGCCTTGCTGCCCTGGCTGCTCGCCGATCGCATCACCGGCAATCAGCGCATCGTGTTCTCGCTGTTGTTGGCGCTGGCCGTGGTGTTCGCGGTGATCGAAGCGCGGTCGTTGCAGTCCCGCCGGCAGCGCGCGCTGTGGGCCGCTGCGGCGCTGGCCTGCGGCCTCGGGCTGGTCATTCAGGATCGGCGCAGCGGCATGCTGGCGCTGCCGCTGATGCTGGCCACGCTGCTGGTCGCGTCGCAGTCGGGCACCACGCGACGAGCCGCCGCGATTGCCGCGGTGCTCGCCGGCACGGTACTCGCGGGGCTGGCGGTGGAGCCGGTGCGAACGCGCTTCGCGCAAGGCTGGGTGGAGCTTCAGGCCTATCGCTCGACTGGCGACGTGGCCACCAGCATGGGCATGCGCGCGCGCTTGCTCGACCAGACCTGGCAGATGGTCCGTGAGCATCCCGTGATCGGACATGGCGTGGGCAGCTGGCGCGGCCTGTGGCGCGAGCGCGTGCAGGGCGGCGAGTTGCTCGAGGCGCACACCACGCCGCACAACGAGTACCTGCTGGTGGCGCAGCAAGGAGGCGTGATCGGCCTCATGTTGTTCGTCGCGGCCATCGCTGCGGGCCTGCGAGCCGCCTGGCGGCGCGGCCCGGCGGGGCACGGCGTGCTGATGGTCTGGGTGGCGTTCGCTCTTGCGGCGCTCTTCAATGCCGCGCTGCGCGACGCCAAGATCGCGTTGCCGCTGATGCTGCTGGGCGTGCTGGCCTGGGCTTCGACCCGGGAGCCCCGTCACTGAAGGCTTTGCGATACTCGTTCGGCCTTCGCCAAAATCCCCGCCCATGCCCTTCAGCCACAGCGCCCAGATCAGCACCATCGTCGGCTTCGCGGAGCAGCTTCAGCCGCAATCGGTGCTGGATGTCGGCGTCGGCATGGGCCAGTACGGCTTTCTGCTGCGCAACAACCTGGAGAACGAACACCTGTTCGAAGTCGACGGCGCCACGGCCCGCCAGCGGCCTCGCGTGCAGTGGCGCGTGCGCATCGACGGCATCGAAGGCTATGCCGGCTACCTCACGTCGGTGCATGCCTGGGCCTACCAGGAGTTGCGCATCGGCGACGCGCTGGCGCTGCTGCCGTCGTTCGCCGACGCCAGCTATGACCTGGTGATGGCGATCGATATCCTCGAACACTTCGAGACGGCCGACGGTCTGCGCTTGCTCGCCGAGTGCCGGCGCGTCGCGCGCCGCGCGGCGCTGATCAGCACGCCGAAGGTCTTCCACGCCCAGCAGGTGGCGGCCAATCCCTACGAAGACCACCGTTCGGTGTGGAGCGCCGAACAGTTGTCGGCCGCCGGCTACGGCGAAACGCTGCCGGATTCGCAAAGCTGGGTCGTGGTGGCCCGCGCACCCGGCTGATCACAACCGCGGGGCGATCCCCAGCCGCTGCACGACCCCGAGCGCCAGCCCATCGATCAAGGCCGCGACGCCGCGCGACGCCACCTCGGCGCCGATCACATGAAAAGCCTCGGCATGCGTCACCGCCGGCCCCAGCGTGTACGAGCGGTAGCGGTTCAACGCCAGCATGTGCTCGTCGTAGCGCTGCACAGCCAGCTGCGACACGAAGCAGGCCATGGCCTGCGCCTTGCGCGGCAACACCGGTGTGATGTCCAGCAGCAGGTTGGGCAAGAGCGGGTGGCCGACCTCGTAGTAGGCCAGACGCGCTTCAATCGCGCCGGTGTGCACGGCCGCGAAGGCCTGCGTGGCAGCGATGCTCACCACCCTATGGTCGGGGTGCACCTCCCAAGGTGACGGCACGAGCACCAGGTCCGCGCCGGCCGCCTGCACGGCAGCGGCCAGGCGATCGACGAGCGCCGCATCGGCCTGCAACTGTCGATCCGGCAAGCGCCAGAAGTGCAGCGGCGGCGGGGCGGCCGGGTGCGCCCAGACGCGCGCCGCGGCAGCGACCTCGCGCTCGCGCACCAGCGCATCGCCGCCCGCGCCGCCGTCGCTGACGATCACCACCTGCACCGCGATGCCGGCGCGCATCGCCAGCGCCAGCGCCCCGCCACAGCCGAACACCTCGTCGTCGGGATGCGGCGCGACGACCAGCATCGAACGCCCGGGCAGGCGCGCGGCGGCCTGGTAAGGATAGACGGACGGTTCGTCGGGCAACTGATCGGAAGTCGGCACTCGCATCATCTGCAACGTTAACGGAAATCGGTGTCGCCCGAAAGCAAGAACCACTTGTCGCGCAACTGCGCCGGCGGCAGCCCCGGCGTGTGTACGTTGGCGGGCACGACGATGCCGGGCTTGGCGATGGCGGCGGCATCGAATCCCGCGCCGGTGAACAGCTGCCGCTGCGACGCGGTGATCCACATCTCCACGGCAGGCAGTGCCGCGCGCGCCGCCACGCGCTGCGCCAGCGCAACCAGCGCCGCGAAGCGCGCCGGCTCGCCCACCAGGTCCAGGAGTTCCAACCGGTCGGCATGCCGGCGCACAACGGCCAGCCCCGAGGCTCGGCCGCTCCAGCGTGACCAGAGCAGCCAGGCTTCGTAGGGCACCTCGGGGCGCTGCCCGTAGCGATGCCGCAGCCAGGCCGCGCTGCGCGTTCCGATCACACGATCTTCGAAGTGCCGCTGCATGCGCTGCCACAAACGTTCCAGCAAGCGCCCCTCGGCCGACGCGCCGTCCAGCGTGGCCAGATCGATCCGGCGCTCGCGCAGCGACCACGGCAGCGGCACCCGCCGTGCCGGCCATTCGAAGCGCAGCATCTCGTCCACCGCCTCGTACAGCCGCATGCGCTCGGCCACGCCATGATGCCGGTCGCTCGGGAAGCCGAAACCGATCGCATGCGGAAGACCATCGCCGATCTGTGCCTCGAGAAACGCCGCCGTGGTGATTGCCAGCGGCCCGCGGCGCGCCAGGCCACCTCGGGCCTCGGGCGCCACCATCACGTCGCACACCTGGCAAGCGCGCAGGGGCTTGCCGAAGGCCAGCACGTCGCGCGCCGTGCCGCCGTAGTGCGCCACCAACTGCTCGTCCTGCCACAACCCGAGCCCGACGCCGCGCCCCTGGCCGTACTTCCAGTGCCAGAAGGCTTCGCTCATCGGGTGGCCGAAGATGCGCTCGTACAAAGCGCGCATGGCAGGAACCTCGGCGGTACCGATCCAGCGAAAGGCCCGCTTCGGCGCCGGCGTCACGACGCCGCTTTCATCGACCATCGATGCGGCAGCGACACCACGCCCTGCTCCAGATGGTCTTGCACCACCTCGATCGTCGCCACATGCTCGGCAGCCGAATAGACCTGCACGGCGCGGTCGCACAGCACATAGGCCGAGACCGTGTAGCGCCCCTTCAGCAGCGGCAGCGCCGGGAACACCAGCCGCGCCTGGCCGTGGCCCGCGGCATCGTGAACGAGATGCGCATCGTCGAGCCAGCTGCCGGCGCTGCTCACGACGCGGCCGTCGGCGCCGAACAGCAGCACGCCCAGATTCGCCGCCGGCAGGCTCGGGTCGACGCGGAAGGTGACATCGATGACCAGATCGTCATGGCCGTTGCGGAAGACCCCGCTCGCGGGCGGCACGACGCGCACCGACTCGATGGCAGCGGCCTCGGTGTTGTGGCGGTTGCCCAGCGGCGCCGGCGCGTCGCCGCGCTGTTCGAAGCGCGCCAGCCAGTCGTTGTATTCGACCGTGGCCTGGTGCGCATGGCCGTCGAAGCGGATTTCGCCGGATTCGATCCAGATCGCCCGCGAGCACATCGATTCCACCTGGAACATCGAATGCGAGCAGAACAGGATCGTCGTGCCCTGGTCCTTCAGCGACATGATGCGTTCGTAGGACTTGCGCGCGAAGGCGCCGTCGCCCACCGAGAGCGCTTCGTCGACGACCAGGATGTCGGGCTGCATGCTGGTGGCCATCGAGAACGCAAGCCGCATGAACATGCCGCTCGAGTAGCTGCGCACCGGCTGGTCGATGTAGTCGCCGATGCCAGCAAACTCGACGATGCCGGCCATGCGCTGGTCGACCTGCGCGCCGCTGAGACCCAGCAACGGCCCATTCAGGCGCACGTTTTCGCGGCCGGTGAGCTCGGGGTTGAAGCCGGCACCGAGTTCGAGCAGCGCCGCGATGCGCCCGTCCACGCGCCGCGTGCCTTGCGTAGGCTGCAGCACGCCGCAAACGACTTGCAGCAGCGTCGACTTGCCGGCACCGTTGCGGCCCACCACACCCAGCACCTCGCCGCGGCGTACGCGCAGGTCGACGTTCTTCAGCGCATGGTGGCGGCGCCCCGCCGCTTGTTCGCCGCGCAGCTGCATCCACAGCCGGTGCCAGGGCCGCGACTCGAGCGAATAACTCTTGGAGACGCCGCGCAGCTCGATGACGATGTCGTCGATGACCATCGGGCTCAAACGAAGTCGGCGAAACCAGGCCGCAGTCGCGCGAACAGCCAGCGCCCGAGCAGCACCGCGCCCAGCAACCCGACACCCTGAGCGGCGATCATCGGCAGGTTCAGCGCATCACCGAACCAGGCCGCACGCAGCAGCTCGATGGGCGCCGACAAGGGGTTGATCGCCAGCAGCCAGGCCAGCGCCGGCGGCGCGGCCTCGGCCGGGTAGAACACCGGCGAGAGAAACAACAGGCCCGTCATCGCCACCGGCACCGCATGCTGGAGGTCGCGCACATAACAACCCAGCGCGGCGAGCAGCAGCGCCAGCGCGTACTGCAACGCCAGCAACCAGGCCAGCGCCAGCGGCATCGCCAGCCAGGTCCAGCGCGGCATCTCGCCGAAGGCCAGGCCGAGCACCGCGAGCAGCCCGATCTGCGCCAGCGCATGCGCACCCACCTGCAGCAGCAAGGCCAGCACCAGCAGTTCGAGCGGGAACACCACGCGCTTCACGAGGTTGGCGTTGTCGGGGATGAGCCGCGTCGCACGCGTCACCACTTCGGCAGCGGCCTGGAAGACGATGAGCCCGGCGAAGAGACGCGTCACGTAGCCGAATCCATCGGCGCCGCTGCTACCCCAGCGCGCCTGGAACACACCGCGAAAGACCAGCGTGTAGACCACCACCATCGCCAGCGGCGCCAGCAGCGCCCAGGCCAGGCCCGCCACGCTGCCGCGGTAGCGCGCGAGGATGTCGCGCTTGGCCAGCGGCCAGGCTGCCGTCAATCCTCCCGACAGGGACGCC
The DNA here is from genome assembly GCA_031400795.1 of Rubrivivax sp. Classification (GTDB taxonomy): domain Bacteria; phylum Pseudomonadota; class Gammaproteobacteria; order Burkholderiales; family Burkholderiaceae_C; genus Rubrivivax. The sequence goes on from JANNQO010000273.1 coordinate 8,580, forward strand.
GATCCGAACATCACCGCGTCTGGCTGATGGCGGTGATGCGCACCGGCGCGATCGGTGCCCGCGGCGAGCCGGAAACCAACTCCGGCGCCGTGGCCACCGCAGCCGCGACCTCCACCACGTCGAGCCGGTCGACTACCTTGCCGAAAACCGCAAAGCCGGCCGGGTTTTCGGCACTGCCGCGATCCAGCGAGGGGTTGTCCTGCGTGTTGATCAGCCACTCGTTGGCCGCCGAGCTGGCGTCGCCGCGCCGGTACATGGCCACCGCGCCGCGAACGTTTTTTAGCCCGTTGTCGGACTCGATCGGGATCGGACTGCGGGTCGGCGCTTTCGCGATCAACACGCCGTTCGCCCCGGCGTTGTAGCCACCCAGCAGGATGCCGCGCGCCGGATCAGCGAAGGTCATCGCGGTGTTGCGGAAGTAGGCGTTGTTGCCGCCACTGGCGTAGGCGATGAAGTTCTGCACCGTCAAGGGTGCCGCCACCGGGTCGAGCTCGATGATGAAGGTGCCCGACTGCGTGCCGTCGGACAGCGTCACGCTCACCTGCGGTAGCGGAATCTGCGCTCTCACCGACGCCAGCTCGCGCTGGCCAACGGCGTTACGAACCCGCGGCACGATCTCGCCCACGCCGCCCACGAGGCAGGTGTACTGCACGGCGTCGTCGGTGCCGCCGGCCGCGCGCACGAGGTTGCTGCACGGGCCATCGACAAACACCTCGATGCCTTGCAGCAGGTTGCGGCCGACGATGGCAATGATCATGGTTTGCGAATAACGCGTCGGGCTCGCGGTCATGGTGCTCACCGCGGCGCTGCCGGCGCCGTCGCTGCCACCGCCGCCGCAGGCGCCAAGGCTGGCAGCCAGCGCCAGCAAGAGAGAGCTGGTAACAGTGTTCATGGTTGCGGGTTGCGCGACAAGTCAGTGGTCTGGGTCAGCTGGCGGTCGACATCGGCGATCACCTGCTGCATCGGCGTGCCTGTGTTGACGAGCAAACGCATTCGGCCGACCAGGTATTCGTAGCGCGCCTGCGTGCCGTCGCGGATCGACGTGTACAGCCGCGTCTGCGCTTCCAGCACATCGGCACTGGTCGCGAGGCCCGATTCGAGCGCACGGCTCATGCCCAGCAGCGCCACCTCGTTGGCTGCCACCAGCTGGCGATAGGCGGCGATGCGCGTCGGGCCGTTGGCCAGCACGACATGGATGCGCTGCACTTCGAGTTCGACATTCTCGATCTCGGCGCGCAGCTCCTGCTCGGTGCGCGACGCCTCCGCCTCGGCCTGGCGCACCGAGGCACTCACCCCGCCACCGCTGAAGAGCGGCACGTTCAACTGCACGCCCACCGTCTTCAGCGTCGAACTCTGGTTCAGGTTGCTCAGCGATTCGTTACGGCTGCGCGCCAGGCTGGCCACCAGGTCCAGCCGCGGCAAGTGGCCGGCGGCGTTGCGCTTGATGTTCGAGCGCGCCGCCTCCACCGATTCGCGGCGCGCCTGCAAGGCCGGGTTCTGGTCACGCGCCAGGTCCAGCCAATGCTGCAGCGGCTCCATCGCCACCATCATCGGTGCATCGTCCTTGCCCAGCTCGCGCAACTCGGGCACCGGGCGGCCGGTCATGCGGCGCAGCTTGACGAGCGCCAGCGCGAACTGGTCGCGCGCGTCCACCAGCCGGGTTCGCGCCAGCTCGAGGCCGGCCTTGGACTGCGCCTCGTCGGTGCGCGTGCCTTCTCCGCGCTTGAAACGCTGCTCGGCGCGCGTCAGCAGCGCCTGCGCCGAACTCACCTCGATCTCGGAGACCGCCAGCGCGCTGCGCGCCACCAGTGCCTGCACGTAGGCCGTGCCGAGCCGATCGACCAGCGCCAGCTCGCGGCCGCGGAAGGCGGCTTCGGCGCCGCGGCTCACCGCTTCGGCCTGGCGGTAGCGGCTCAAGCCCTCGGCGTTGAAGATCGGCGCGCGCAGCGCCAGCGTGGACTGCGGCGAGTTGTAGTCCACGCGCACCGTGACGTCCTGGTTCAGCGCGTTCGGAAACTCACGCGTCCCGCCGACCTCGGCGCGCGAAACCTGCAGTTGCAGGTTCGGCAACAACGAGGCCCGTGCGATCGGCACGCCCTGGCGCGCAGCGTCGAGGTCGAAGCCGGCGGCCTGGAACTGCGGATCGGTGGCGCGTGCCGAATCGAAAGCCTCGGCGAAGGTCAGCGCCGAGGCCGGCGCGGCCAGCATCACCAGCGCCATGCCGGCCAGCAGCGGGAGCGCGCCCGGGCGCATCACAGTCATCGCGCTCACTCCTCGGTCATCGCCGCGGCGATGCGCTTGGTCAGCGGGTGCAGCAGGTAGGTCAAGAGCGAGCGCTCGCCGGTCTTCACCAGCACCTCGGCCACCATGCCGGGCTGCAATTCGCGGCTGCCCAGTGCCTTGCGGCCTTCGGCGGTGAGCTCCACGCGGCCAAGGAAATACGGCACCGGGCCCATCGCCGTCTGCTCGGCCACGGCATCGCGCGACAGCGACGCCAGTTTGCCGTGCACCACCAGCTGCGGCGAGTTGGCGAAGGCCGAGAAGCGCACCTCCACCTGGTCGCCGGCCTTGATGCGGTCGATGACCTGCGGCGGGATCTTGGCGTCCAGCAGCAGCGACTCGTTCACGGGCACGATGTCCAGCAAGCGTTGCCCGGGCGTGACCACAGCGCCAGCACCGTTGATGGCCAGGCCGATGATCTGCCCGCCGACCGGCGCACGCACCTGCATGCGCCCGAGTTCGGTGCTCACCGCGGCCAGCCGCTCCTGATTCGCCTGCACCTCGCGGCGCACGTCGGCGAGCTGGCCCGACACCTCCTTGGCGTACTCCTGCTGGCGCTGCGCGATGCGCAGATTCGTCTCGGCGATGGCGCTTTGCGTGCGCTGGATATTGGTCAGGATGTCGGCCAGCGAGGCGCTCAAATCGGCTTGCGCCTGCTCCATCTGCAAGGCCTGGTTGCGCGGCGCGAAGCCGTCGGCAGCCAGCGCCTTCACGTTGGCGAGTTGCTGCGCCTGCAAGGCGGCCTGGGTCTTGCGGCTTTCCAGCGTCAGGCGCAGGCCGCTGATCTGGCCTTCGAGGCCGGCCACGCCCTGGCGCGCGGCAGCGATCTCGGCCACCTGGCCGCCCCGCCGCGCCGCGAAGAGCAGCTGCTGCACGGCCATGTGCTGGCTGGCGATCGGCTCCTTGCTGCTCAGCAGATCGGCGTGGAAGGTGACCGTGCCGGATTGCGCCGCTTCGGCAAGCAGGCGGCTCTCCATCGCGCGTTGCGCCAGGTAGTTCTGGCGGATCGCTTCCACCCCGGCACGCGCCGCGGCGTCGTCGAGCACCGCCAGCAGATCGCCTTCCTTGACCTCGTCACCTTCCTTAACCGCCACACTCTTGACCACGCCCCCGCTCAGGTGCTGCACCACCTTGCGACGCGTTTCGATCGACACCGTGGCCGGCGCGACGACGCCCTCGTCCAGCGGTGCGAAAGCGGCCCAGGCCATGAACGAGCCGAAGCCGACCAGCAGCACCCAGAAGCCCAGACGAATCACCGGCCGGGTGTCGGTCTTCAGTTCGGCGGCGTCGATGTCGGTGATGGTCGACGCGTTGGCGGCGGGGCCTGCGGTGGGCAGGTTCACCACGGGTTGGGGAGCTGTACTCATGATGGCTGGCGCGCCACGGAGGCGGCGGTGGAAAGAGGAGCGGACCCGGGCGGCGCAGCCGCAGGCACCACGGGCACCAGGTGCTTGATGCGCCCGGCTTCGAGGATCAGCACGCGGTCGGCAGCGGCCAGCATGTGCTGCTGGTGCACGATCATGAACACCGTGGAGCCGCGCGCTTTCAGGTCGCGCACCGTGCGCACCAGCGCGGCTTCGCCGGCGTCGTCGAGATTCGCGTTCGGTTCGTCGAGCACCACCAGTTGGGGATCACCCAGCACGGCACGCGCCAGGCCGACGCGTTGGCGCTGGCCGCCGGAGAGCAGCCCGCCGGCTTCACCCATCGGCGTGTCGTAGCCCTTGGGCATGCGCAGCACCATGTCGTGGATGCCGGTGCGCTGCGCGGCGGCGATCACCTGCTCGGCCGGCGCGTCGGAAAAGCGCGCGATGTTCTCGGCGATGGTGCCTTCGAACATCTCGATGTCCTGCGGCAGGTAGCCCAGTTGCGGGCCCAGCGCTTCACGCGACCACTCGGCAATGGGCTTGCCGTCGAGCAGCACCTGGCCTTGGGTTTGTGCCCAAATGCCCATCAGGCAGCGCGCCAGCGTGGACTTGCCGGCGCCCGACGGGCCGACGATGGCCACCACCTCGCCAGCCTTGAAGCTTGCCGTCAGGCCGTGCAGGATCGGGTGCTCGCGGCCCGGCACGGTCGCCACCAGGTCGCGCAGTTCCACCTCGCCGCGCAGCGGCGCATCGGCGCCGACCTCCACCTGGGCCGGGTGGGCGATCAGCAACGCATCCAGCCGCGCGTAGGCCTGGCGCGCATCGCTGAACTGCTTCCACGCCGCCACCACCAGCCCGATCGGGCGCAGCGCGTTGCCGAGCAGCGCGTTGCAGACGATCATCGCGCCGACACTGATGTGCCCGTCGATCGCCAACAAGGCGGCCACGGCAAGGATCAGCGACTGCTGCAGGTACTGGATGAATTTGGTCCCCGCTTGCACGCGGTGCGTCATCTCGTGTGCAGTGGCGTCGCGCAGCTGCAGCCTGTCGTTCAGGGCCAGCCAGTGCCGGCGCAGGCTGCCCACCATGCCCATGGCATGGGCGGTTTCGGCGTTGCGCAGCTTGCTTTGCAGGTAAGCGTTGGACTCCATCAAGGCTTCACCGGCGCGCACATGGTGCGGCGCGGTCAGGCGCGTGCTGAGCACCGCCCAGCCGAGCATCACGACCGAGAAGACCACGCCGGTCCAGCCCAGCCAGGGGTGCATCAGGAACAGCACGCCGATGTAGATCAGCGTCCAGGGCATGTCGACCAGCGCGAAGACGCCGTTGCCGGTGAGGAACTGGCGCAAGTTGGTCAGGTCGGTGAGCGGCTGCAGCGGCGAGCGCTGCGCGCCGGCCGAGCCCGTCAAGCGGGCCTCGAAACTGACGCGGAAGACATCGGCGTGCATCACCTGGTCGAAGCGGTTGCCGGCGCGCACCAAGAGCCGCGAGCGCAGCCAGTCGGCGAAGCCCATCACCAGGAAGAACGCCGCGCACAGCAGCGACAGCGCGGCCAGCGTGTACTCGCTGCCGCTGACCATGACACGGTCGAAGACCTGCATCATGTACAGCGTGGGCGTGAGCATCAGCAGGTTGACGAAGCAGCCGAACACGGCCACCCAGATCAGCTCGCGGCGAAAGCGGTGTAGCACCGCTGCCAGCGGGCTGGCCGCGATACGTGGCGGCTGGGCCGGCGTGGCACTCACCAGCAGCGGCGCCACGATGGCGGTCGAGTTCATGCAACACCTCCCCGTGTGGCGACTGCCGGCAGCGCTGCCGACGGTGCGGCCGCCTGTCGGGCCTGTTCGGTGGCCTTCTTCATCGCCGCGAGCACCTCGTCGCGCGTGCCGAACATCGCCACCTGGCCGTCGTTCAGCACGAGCATGCGGTCGGCCGCCGGCATCATCGTCGTGCGGTGCGTGATGGCCACCGTGGTGGCGCCACGCGCCTTGAGTGCAAACAAGGTGGCGAGCAGCTGCTTCTCGCCGGCTTCGTCCAGGCTGCTGTTGGGTTCGTCCAGCACCACCAGGCGCGGGTTCCCGTACAGCGCCCGTGCCAGCCCGAGGCGCTGGCGCTGGCCACCGGAGAGCACCGCGCCCTCGTCGCCGATGCGCGTGTCATAGCCCTCGGGCAAGGCTTCGATGGTTTCGATGAGGCCGGCCTGCGCCGCGGCTTGCGCAACCTGGGCGCGATCGACCGTTCCGAAGCGGGCGATGTTCTCGGCCACGGTGCCGTCGAACAATTCGACGAACTGCGGCAGGTAGCCCACATGCGGGCCGAGTTCTTCCTTGTCCCAGGCGTAGACATCGGCGCCGTCCAGCCGCACCTTGCCGCTGGCTGCCGGCCATACGCCCACGAGCAGCCGCGCGAGTGTCGATTTGCCCGACGCGGAAGGGCCGATGACCAGCGTCAGCTCGCCCGGCACGGCCATGAAGGTCACCGATTTCAGGATGGCCAGCTGAGCACCAGGCGCTGCGGCCACCACGGCTTCGACGGTCAGCTTGCCCTGCGGCGCGGGCAGCTGCAAGCCCTCTTCGGCAGGCAGCGCGCTGCGGAGAAGCTGGTCGAGCCGCCCGTACGCGTCCCGCGCTGCGATGACGAGCCTCCAGTGCCCCACCAGCTGCGCCAGCGGCTGCAGGGCGCGCCCACCCAGGATGGAGGCCACGATGATCATGCCGGCACCGCCCCACAGGCCGCCGTGCAGCATGATCCAGCAGGCGGCGCCGAGCAGCACCGATCCTTGCATCAGCTGGACGAGCTTGGCCACCGCGCTGGTGGTGCCGGCGTAGTCGGAGGCTTGTGCCTGCTTGACGAGGAACTGGCGCTGCAGCCCCATCCAGCGCGCGTGCACTTGGCGCAGCATGCCCATCGACTCGATGACCTGCGCATTGCGCAAGGCACCTGCAGCATGCCGCTGGGCCTGGATGCTGGCCTGCGTGGCCTGGGACAGGATCGGCATCGTGCGCCGTTCGGTGAGCCACAGCGTGAGTGTCTGCAGCAGCGCGCCGAACATGGCGATCACGCCGAGCCAGGGACTCATCATGTAGAGCAACACCACGCAGATGATTGCGCCCGGAATGTCCATCACCGCAGCCACCGCGGGCGAATGGATCAGGTCACGCATCGTCTTCAGATCGTTGAAGGGCTGCGTGGTCCCTGCGCCCGGCCGCTTCAGCGCGGCGTCGAAAGTGGTGTCGAAGATACGGCTGCGGAGTTTGTCCTCGACCTGATGCGCTGCCGCACTCAGCACGCGGGCGCGTGCCAGTTCGAGCAGTTCCAGTGCCACGTAGACACCGACCACCATCAGCAGCAGCCAGGCCAGGGTTGCGGCATTGCGGCTGTTCAGTACGCGGCCGTAGACCTCGAACATGAACCACGAGGGCGCCAGGGCCATCAAGCCGATGACCACGCTCATTCGTGCCGCCTGGCCGTAGAGCTTTCGAGGCGACAGCACGATGTCGCGCAGCGTTGGCGGTGCGCTGGCGTTCGAGGTTTGACCCGGCGTGCTCATAAGGCAACCTCCGTGCTTCGCACTGCGGTGCGAGCCCCGGCCACGAATGTGGCCCCTGCGGGTCCGGGAGCGGCCGGGCGGGGGCTCATGTCCGCTCCTTCTGGACGATCGCCAGTGGCGATTGACTGCGCGCACTGGCCATGACCTCGATGTAGTGCGGGAGCACATTTCCTGCAGCAGCGTCGCTGGTGGAAGCGCGGCTCCGCGCGGGTGCGGTCTCGGCGGTGGTGGGATCGAGCATGAATGTCAACGTGAATCGCTGGCCCTGCCCGGTGAGCACGATCTCGCGCAGGCGTTCGGTGGCCAGCCTCGAAAGGTCGCTCTGCGGCAGCTGGATCTGAAACCGCATCCTTCCATCCAGGGTGTACAGCGAGGCTTGACCGTCCTTGATGCTCAGAGTGTGGCGGTCGAAGTACACCGGCGCTTGCGGCAGGAAGTGCACGATGGGGAGGGCGTCGGCGCCGATGCGGGCAATGTTGAAAGGGCTGTTCGGGCTCTGGTAGACGGTCCGGCAGGTGCGTGACACCGCATAGATTGCGTTGCAAACCATCTGCGATCCGAGGTTCGGGAACTGCTCGCGCATCTGACGGTACGCCATGTGGTGCAGCGCGACGCGATTCCAGCAATGGGTGCGCTGCACGAGCGGCGCCAGCGCGTTGCAGACCTGTGCGAATTCGGATTGCAAGCGGTGCAGTCGCTCCGCCTGCTGGGGCGTCGCGCGCAGATGGGCTAACAGCCGAAAGTTCATATAGGAGATTGTGCGAGACCTCCTATATGAAGTCAAGGCTGTTCCGTGCGAGGCGTTGCTGATTCGCCTCGCTGGTGCCCTCGACAGTTGCACACGGGTGCATCGTGCTGCTCGAACCTCGGGTGCGCCCACAGAATGCACATCGGGCCACTAACGTAACAGTTCCTCGACCGCCCCGACAACCGCGTCCGCGTGCAGCCGTAGCGTGTGTTCGGTCGCCCGATCCGTCGCGAAACGCGGTGTGCAGGTGCGGATTTGTTGCAGCGGTATGTAAGACGCGGGCTCAGCGCGGATTTCGTTTGGCATCATGCGTTGGTCGGCCGCCGCCGACGCCCTAGGAGTACTGCTTGGCCGCTATTGACACGCTGACGCCCACTGCAGCTGCAGTCGTCAGGCTTTTCGCCGTTCCGTTTCGCTCGGCGCCCACGGCCGACATCATTGTCTGGGGCGTGAACCAGATCGAATCCGGCAGCAGCCCGTCAGCCCTGCTCGACCTGCTGTTCAACCTTCAGGTGCCAAACTCGCCGTTCACTGCCTACTCGAGCATTTCGACCATCGCCGCGTTTACGACCGCGCTTGTCGACAACCTGAGCGTGGGCACGAACGTCGACGTCGCGGTGAAGGCCAGCTGGGGCGCCACCATTCAGGCCGCCGCCCCGGCCTACGCGACCCGCGGAGCGCTCACGTGGGCCGTCATCCAGTACATCGAGGGCTATAGCGGCAGCAACTCCGATCTGCTCACGCTGAAAGCCAACGTTGCCGACCACGTCGAACAAGCCGCGGCGTTCGCCCAGTCGCCTGCCGGCGCGGTTTGGGATCGCATGGGCTTTGCCCAGCTCCTTGCCCCTCTGGAGCAGCCAACCTATGCGTTGAGCACCGACAGGTCTACTGTCGACGAGGGCAAATCGGTCGTCTTCATGCTGCAGACCAGCAACGTGGCCCCCGGCACGACCTTTCCGTACATCCTGTCCGGCACCGGCATCGACAACGGCGACCTCGTGTTCGACGTGCTGACCGGCTCATTCACTGTCGACACGAATGGCCGCGCGACGACGAGGATCCCGCTCCTTGCCGACGGCGTCGCCGAGGGGTCGGAAACGCTTCGCCTGACCTTGGGCGACAACCTCGCACACGCCGAGGTCACCGTCCTCGAGCCGATCGCCCTGCCTCCGCCGACCTACACGTTGACGGCGAACGTGAGTGCCGTCGAAGAAGCGGGCACGGTCACCTACACGCTGACGACGACCCACGTTGGCCCCGGCACCGCGATTCCGTACGCGCTGAGCGGAACCGGGATCACGGCCGCCGACATCGTCGGCGGTGCGCTGACCGGCTCGATCACCGTCAATGCCGCCGGCTCGGGCGTGTTCAACGTGACCTTCGCCGCCGACGGCGCGACCGAAGCGCCCGAGGTGCTGCGGCTGACGTTGGGCGCGAACCTTGCGCAGATCGAGACGACGATCCTCGACTCGAACACGCCGCCGACCAGCGGGCCCGACACCCGGGTGATTTACGACAACATGGGCCATCCGGGCGCCGGTGTGCCGCCGACACCGGAGGCGGGCGAGATTCGCATCAACACCTACCTGACGTACGACCTGCTCGACCAGTCCGGCAGCGGGGCGGTGCGGATGAACGTGGCCGCGCTGAAGGCCAGCCATCCGGTCGCCGGCACTACGCCCGACCCGACGAACTTCAAGGCCGACCGTGGCAATCTGCCGCAGCTCTCCAACCAGAGCCTGTTCGTGTTCGACCTCCTCGGCGGCATCGACCGTGTCGACTACAGCGCTGAGACCGGCCGCATCGTCGCACCGATTTCGGCCGAGGCGCCGATCGGCACCCAGTACATCCTCGTCAACGACAACGGCACCGACAACGCCTTCAACAGCGCGACCGACCGCATGGACGAACTGCGCAACGTCGAGCAGATCGTCGCCTCGGCGGGCGGCGGCGTGCTCGACCTCACGGCGTCGGGGCAGAGCTGGAAGATCACGTTCAGCCGCAGCTTCAGTCCAACCGGCGACGTGACCGCAAGCCTGGACCGCGCGACGCACCGCGTCGAGCTCGACCCCACGACGAGCGGGGCAGCTACGCGCACGTTCTACGAGTTCCGCGATGCTGGCTTCAACGGCTCGATCACACAGGCTGCTGCGCTGTGGAGCGTGGTGCAGGGAAGCGATCTCGCCGAGACCCTGATATTCAGCCACTACCAGGTGGGGGAGGCGCGCACGAACGAGCTGCGCGGTGGCAACAACCGGGTCGAATACAGCGACGCTTCCACGAAAAGCATCATCACCAATGTTGGGCTGACACCATGGGTGGCGAGCGTGAGCCCGGCCGCCACGGGCAACGCGAGCGGAGTCGTCACGGCAGCCGTCACGTTCACCAACGGCGACGGCGCCACGCTGCTGTCACCGAACGCGGTGGTGACGAGCTCGCACACGCCCGACAACAAGGTCGCAGCCGGCAAGCTGATCATCTCCGCGACCGACGATGTGAAGGACACGGTGACTTTCGACGCAACACCCCAGTCGAAGTGGATCGAGCTAGGGCTTCTCGCGGAAGGCCGCGCCGCGGCCAGCCTGCGCTTGACGTCGGTTACGGGCGGGGCAGCGGCTGAGTTCCAGCATTTCGAGGTGTTACGCGACAACGGCGCGAGCGACGACGTCTACGATGTCAAGAACATTGCGCGAGCGACGTCGAGCAGCTTGCGGCTGACCGATGGTGCCGGCGCGGACCACGACATGGTCCGCTTGGCCGCGGAGGCCCTCGGCTCGACAGCCGTGGGCGGAAACAATTCCTTCATCAATCTGGCAACGCTTAATGCCGGTTTCAACTTCGACTTCGACGTCCTCGATGTGTCAAGGATCACCGGAACCAGCCTGTCTCTCGTCGGTACGCCGGACGCCGATGACGAACTGGTCGTCGGCGCTATCAGAGAGGTCGCCGTGGCGACCGGCTTCGAGTCGCTGGTCCTGACGAACGCTTCGATGGAACTGGGCTCTTCGTTCGAGCTCGACCTCGACTCCATCACCGTGCGGGTCGGCGAGCTGAGAAACTTCTTCTTCACGGGATCCGCCCTGAGCGCCGGTGGGCTCGCGCTCGGTACGCAAGGGCAGACGAACCCGATTCAGCCGGTCGCTTCCGCGATGAACATGACGATCACTGACAGGAGAGCCGCCGGCGGGACGCTCGTGGGCGGCAGTGGCAACGACACGCTTTCGGGAGGCGCCGGCAACGACACATTGCGCGGTGGCGGCGGCAACGACACGATCGACACCGGTCTGTTCGCCGAGACCTGGGCGCTCAACCCCTTCGGCACCCTGGATGCGGTCGCGTCGACGACGAACCGTATCCGGATCGTGATGTCGATCGACGGCACCGAGCTCACGTTGACCGAGGCCGCCATCGCCGATACGTCGTATGGCGACCGCAATGGTGCGGTGGTCGACGGCTCGGGAAGAGTCACGATCGGCACCGCGATGGCCGCGTTGATCAACGCGAACCTCGCAGCGATCAATGCGGGGCCCGGCACGGGCAGGCTGGAGTCGGCCGCGCTCAACTTTCGCACTCTGGACCTCGAGTTGCGCTTCGACCTCGGCGTCGATGTCAACGACGTGGTTACGATTGCCTTGGACAAGGGCGGCGACGCCGGTACGTTCGGGCTCACCGCACTCGTGAACACGAACGGCGGCGGCGGCGGCAACGATCGCATCGTCTTCGAGGCGACTGCGGCGGCCAACGGACACGATTCGATCGTCAACTTCCGCGCGAACTCGGACAAGCTCGACTTCAGCGCGTTTGCCGGCGGGGCGATCACGGCGGGCCCGGCCATCAACGCTGCGACCGGTGGGACCTTCGCCGGCGTCGCAACGCGGGCCGAGTTCGTATTCAACAAGGCCGGCGGATTGCTCTCGGGGAGCGATTTCGCGACCGCGACCGGGGCGGGTAAGTTCGTGATCGCCGATGGCGCTCGGTGCGTCGTTGCGGTCACCGCCGATCCGACCGGCGCTAGGGGGGACTTGGCCAACACCCCGTTCTCGCTCTACTACGTGACCAACGGCGCCGCGGCGGGCCTCTCGGATCTCGAGGTGACGCTCGTCGGCACGGTGTCGGGAGTGTCCGAGCTGACGTTGGCCAACATCGCTGCGGCAATGACGTAAGCATCGCGCGCTCTTAGTGCAGCCCCGCGGGGGGTACTGCGGCAGGTGTCAGCGAGCGCGCGGGGTCGTCGATCCACGCGGCGCTGCGCATGCGGTTGTCGATGCCTGCCGCCAACGCGTGCAGTGTGCGCTCACCCAGCGTGACCACGAGGGGTTCGCCGGCCTGGCATTCGAATCGAACGACGCATTGCCCATCGCTGCGGCGGGTGCCGCACAGCGCGCGCAATACCAGCCGCGGCGGACTCTCGCCCGGCGCGACAGTTTCACGCCGCTCGCGTTGCATCGACGTCTGCTGCAGTCGCGCCTGGTGGTGCCCGGCCTGGAGAGCCTGGCGGACCGGCGTAGCCACCGATTCCGGCACCTGCGCCGACCGACCCACAAGATCCTGAAGCCCCGCGCGGAACGGAAGACACAGCCGCCGCGTCAGCAGCAGCCGGTGCGCCACATCGGTGTCCCCCTCGCGGCAGCGGAGCTGCAGGTGGATGCGGTCTTCTGCGCGGTCGTAGCCGACCGAGATCTCGCGCAGCATCTTTCAGGCAGCCGGCTGATCCTCCGCCTCGGGCGCCTTCAGGCTTCGCTTGCCCTTCTGCTTGTCGGCCATTTCCTTGACGAGGCGCTGCTGCATCCCGACCGCATTGACGAAGCCGTCCAGCGTCATCACGAGCTGCGTGGTGATCTCCAGGCGTTGCTTGGTCTTCTCGTCCTTGTCCTTCACCTGGCCGGCGTTGACCGCGAAGTCCATGCGGACAAGGCCGTCCTGAACGGTCATGCTGACGAGTCGGTCGGCGAAGACGATTTGTCTGTTGGGCATCTCAGATTCCATGTGTTGAAGATGTCTGGGTCTCAAAAGGGACGCCCCCGGGGTTGAGCCCGGGGGCGTCGTGTCACCGCAGCCGCCTTTCGGCGACCGCCGAGTGCTGGCGCTTAGGCGAAGTTGCCCGCAATCCAGTCAGCGGCGTTCAGTTCCGTCGTGCTGTTCACGGTCCCGACCAGCGCGACCGACACGTCGCCCAGACCCGCCGTCGCGCCGTTGGTCACGTAGTAGATCAGGTAAGCGTTCCCCGTCGTATCCGAGACGCCGTTGACGTCAGCCGTTACGAGAACGATCGCCTTGCTGCCGTCTTCCACGGCGACCTTGCTTGCCGCAGCGGCCAACGAGATGTCACCGACGGCCAAGGTGGCCTTGTTGAACGCGATACCGACGTTGGTGGCACCCGCCGACAGATCCAGACCGGCCGTGAAGTTGACCGCGCCCGCGAAGCCAACCGCAGCGGCGAGGAACGCGCTGAAGTTGAACACGTCGCCCGTCGCACCCACCGTGGCGTCGTTGATGATGTCGGCACCGTTGTCCGACGCCGTCGGCTCGAACAAGAACACGTCCGCGCCGCCGTTGCTGCCGTCGGTGATGACGTTCTCGGCCGATGCCGCGAACGTTCCACCGTCGGTATCGGTCACGACGATCGTGTCGCCTGCGACGACGTTGACCGCCGGAACGAACCGGAACGTCAGCAGGTCCGTGCCCGCGTCGTACGTGACACTGACGAGGTCAGTGCCGCCAAACGCAGCCGTGGCGTTCAACTCGTCGAGGTTCGACGACACGAGCAGGGCCAGCGCAGCACCCACGGCGTCGGAACCCGAGCCCTGGATGATGTCGAGGTTGTCGCCCGCATCCGGATCAACGTCGACGAGCGCCGCCACTTCGTTCAGCACGTAGGCCGTGCCGTCCAGGGTGATCGTGATCGTGTTCGCCGCAGCATCCAGGATGCCGTCGAGCTGGATCGTGCGCACTTCCGTGCCCACGCCGCCGGTGAGGGTGTCCGCACCGCTGGCGCCACGGATCACGTCGGCAACACTGCTGCCGTTGATCGTGTCGCCGCCGGCACCGCCATGCACCGTGCCGCCCGCCCGCCGAACCGGCGATCGTCACGTTGACGGCCGTGGTCACTGCCGGGACGTAGCTCGTGTCATACACCACCGGCGTGCCTCGCTCGAGCACCAGGCCGCTGAAGCTGAGTTCGTTGGCCGAGGTTGTCACGATCGTCGAACCTTGCGTCAGCGTGTTGGTTGCCGGGTTGAACGTGAAGTTCACGCCCGCGGCCACCGAAGCCTCGGTCAGGATCATCGACTCGAAGTCGGCGATCGTCGAGACACGGGCCAGCGCACCGAGCACCACCTCGTCGGTGTTGTCGGCCACTTCGTCCGGATCGGTCGCCACCGGCGCTGCGTCAGTACCACCGTTGATCGTGAGGCCCGTCAGTGCGCTGGTCAGGTTGGTCAGGTCGAGAACGTCGAACTCGAAGTTGAAGCCGCCGACCGTCGCGCTGAGGTTGTCCAGATCGATCGTGTTGACACCCGAGGCGTTGAAGTTCACCGCGTCGTTGGCGACACGGATCGCGTCATGGTCGAGCGGGTTGTCGATCAGGGTCAGGCCGGTTGTCGACGTGATCGAGCGGATGTCGTAGACGTCGTCGGTGATGGCGTCCAGCAGGAATTCGAAGCCGGTCAGCACCATCGACACCGATGTGCCGATGTTGACGGTGATCACGCCCGGCGACGAACCGAGGATGAATACCTTCGGCGACAGGCCGGTGAAGGACACGACGTCCTCGGCATCCTGCGATGCTTCGATCTTCAGGGAGCCCGCCGCCGTCGTGTTATCCGACGTGTGCGACGTGATGACGTGCGTGCCGCCGCCAGGCATCGCGGGGCCCGGCGCACCGGCACCCGTGCCGTCCTGGAACGTGATCGTTGCAGTGATCAGGCCTTCGGAGACGGTCGTCGTCAAGAGGTCCTCTTCGACCACCGCGATCGACGCGTTGATGCTGGTTTCCAGCGGCGAGTAACGAACCTCGTTGCTGCCGCCACGCAGCGTCAGCGTGTCGTTCGTGAAGCGGTGGTCGAGGCCTGACTGGTTGACCAAGTCTTCGCTGCCCTCGTAGATCACGACTTCGCCCGCGTCGCTGCCTTCGATCCGGTTCCACGTGGCGTCGGCCACCGCGGGCGTCGTCTTGTTGTAGACGTAGCGCTCGATGAAGGCATTCAGTCCCGGCAGCGTGTTGCCGCTGCCGTCAGCGATGCGGACCGCCTGCTCGACGACCTGGTTCTCGGCCGGGTTCGGGCTCGGCGCGACGTACCTGAACGTGATCTGACGAGCCGCACCGACCGCGGTGAAGTCCATGATGGACTCACCGGCAGCGGCAACGATCTCTTCCACGGCCCAGAGGGCGTCAATACGGCTCTCGGCGTCAGTCAGGTTGGCAGTAAGTGCACCCGTCCCTCCGTCAAAGTCGCCATCCACCACTACGTACTGCGCCTTGTTGCCCGCTGCGCCCGGCGTGGTGAACACACCCTGGCCGACCGGCACGACGATGCGGCCGGTTTCGTTGTGGTAGTCGACGCGGTCGACGTCGACATCCGTCCCGACCTCGCTCAGCAAGAAGCTGAACTGACCTTGGTTGATCACGTTCGTGATCGTGTCGTCGAGAACCTGAGCGGTGAACGACTTGCGGGTCGTCGTCGTCGCGACGAGGTCATTGAAGTCGAGGTACGTCATGAACAGGATGTTGACGTTCTCGTTCAACGGATCGAGATCGCCGTCCGCAGGGCCGGGATCGTCGTCATTGAGCTCATCGCTGCGGACGTTGTTGTTCATGACATCGGCGTCGGCGACGATCACCCAGTCGTTGCCGTCGGCGATCACGCGCTCCATCTGCACGATGTTCTCGATGACGAGCTGCACGCCGGTGCCGGCAGGTGCCGTTGCCGGGGAGCGGATTTCGCCGTTCGTGTAGTCGACCACCGCGCCCGTGGTAATCGCCGTGATGTCGATCGTGTCGTCTTCACGCACGCTCGTGCCGGTCTCGCCGGCGAGCTGGATGTACTCGACGCCGATCAGCGTATCGACCGCGCCGCCACTCGGGGTGGAGAGCGTGCCGACGCGGCCGCCCTTCATCGTCACGGTGTCGGTGTCGGTCGCATTGTTGACGCGGATCGTCACCGTCGGCTGGCCCGAGCCCGTGGTCGGGGCACCGTCGTAGTCATCTTCGTAGATGATCTTGTCGATGCCGAGACCAGCGCTGAACAAATTGTTCTTCGCCGCTTCGGTCTCGTCGATGCGCAGCAGGTCGTGACCCGTGCTGGTGAGCACGTTCTCGACGCCGTCGACCTTGATCACGAGCTCTTCGTAGTCGCCAGGAGCCGGACGGTCACCGGCCGCGGTGCCGAGGTCGACACCGGTGATGATCGCGTCCTTGCTGTAGCGCACTTCACCCGCGCCGGCATCGCCGGTCAGGTTGTACGAGATGCCGCCTGCACCTTCGGTGATCGACGAGAGCTTGGTGGCGTCCAGCGTGTCATTGCCCTGGCCGTCGCCGGCCACGGCCTTGCCGGAACCAGACACGGTCCGGATGTTCTCGAAGTTCGTGAAGCGTGTGTAGGTATCAATACCGGCGTCGTGTACGCCATTGCCGTTCACGTCGACCCAGACCAGGCCGGCACCATCGTTCTTCGTCTGCACGACATTGCCCGCCGCAAGCGTGAAGTCGTCCAGCGTGATCGTGAAGCGTGAGCCAGCGCCGGAGGTCTCCTGCTCGAACTGCAGCGTGTCGTCGAACATCGTGTCCGCAACCACCACGCCGCCGGAAAGCCCAAGACCTGTCTCGTTGTCACGGATCGGCGTGATGCTGGAGATGGTCAGCGAGGCGAGTTCGGTCACCAGCGTCGGGTTGCGTGCTTCCCACTTGTTCAGCACATACACACGCGCCTTGGCTTCGCCCAGAACCTGCACGGCGTAGACGTTCTTGCCGCCGTCGGCGAGTTCGCCAGCCGTTGCGCCGATGGCCGGGGCCGTCGCGCTACCCACCGAGCCGACGACACGGTCGTCGCCGGTGAGGCCGGTGATGATGTCCACGCCAG
>JANNQO010000274.1:0-4787 GCA_031400795.1 Rubrivivax sp.
GCTTGGCCGGATGCTGGCGCTCGCCGCCGCGCGTCTGGGGTTCACCTGCCACATCTACGATCCCGCTCTCCTGCCGCCCGCCGGGCAGGTCGCAGACCGGGTTACAACCGCCGCCTACGAGGATGCCAAGGCGCTGACAGCTTTTGCAGCCTCGGTCGATGTCATCACCTTTGAATTCGAGAATATCCCCACCGCAACGCTGGATGTCCTCGAACATCACCGCCCGATCCGCCCCAGCCGCCACGCGCTTGCCACCAGTCAGGACAGAGTTGCGGAAAAGACCTTTCTGCAATCGCTCGGCCTCGCCACCGCCCGCTTTGCTGCCATTGACAGCGCTGCGGTCCATCGCGCGCTTCTCGGGCTTCTCGTCGTCGTTTTCGTTTTCGTCCATCAAGCCGACCACGCGCACGACCGAGGGCAGGATGGCTTCGTAAGCGGCCGCGGCGGCACTGGGCAGCGGCTCCTTCTCGAGCGAGGCACGCACGGCTTTGTCGATGTCGTCTTGCGTCACCGCGCGGTGGCCCGGGCGCAACAGCAGCGCGCTCAAAGCGACGATGGTGCCCAGCATCAGCACCACCAGGGCCCACGACAGCCGCGGCGCGCGCTGCCGCGCCGCCACGGCCACCGGCGCGACGATGTGCGGCGCGGGCTCGGCGGGCGCGGCCACTGCCGCCGGCGGGCGGCGCGAAGAGCTGTACAGCGGAGCCTTTTTCATCGGCCGGGTAGGAGGAAGGGTGCTCGGCTGCGACAGTACCACGGTCGCCCGCGGCCTGCTCGCTACCATGCCTCATGTGGATCGATTCGCACTGTCACCTCGACGCCGCCGAGTTCGACGCAGACCGCGATGCGGTGTTCGCCCGGGCGCGCGCTGCCGGCATCCGCCGCTTCGTGCTGCCCGCGGTGCAGGTGGCGAGTTTCGATACCGTGCGGCATCTGGCGCAGGCCCAAGGCGCGGCCTACGCGCTGGGCATCCACCCGCTGTACGTCGGGCAGGCCGAAGACGGTGACCTGGCGCGGCTGCGCGATGCGCTGCGCCGGTTCCGCGACGACCCGCTGCTCGTGGCCGTCGGCGAGACCGGCCTGGACTTCTTCGTGCCGGGGCTGGACCGGGCGCGCCAGCAGTTCTTCTATGTCGAACAGCTGAAGATCGCGCGCGAAGCTGCTCTGCCGGTGATCCTGCACGTGCGGCGTTCCGCCGATGCGCTGCTCGCCGGTCTGAACCGGGTGGCGGTGGCCGGCGGCATCGCCCATGCCTTCAACGGCAGCCGCCAGCAGGCCGATCGCTTCGTCGAGCGGGGATTCGCGCTGGGCTTCGGCGGGGCGCTGACTTTCGAGCGTGCGCTGCAGATCCGCAAACTGGCCACGGAGTTGCCCGAACAAGCGCTGGTGCTCGAAACCGACGCGCCCGACATCCCGCCGCAATGGCTGTACCGCAGCGCGGCCGAGCGCCGGCTGGGGCCCGCGAGCCGCAACGAACCCGCCGAGCTGCCGCGCATCGCTGCGACGCTGGCCGAACTGCGCGGCTGGACGCTGGCCGAGACGGCAGCGCGGACCTCGGCCAACGTGATGCGGGTGTTGCCGCGAATGCCCGGATGAGCGGCCCACAGCTTCGCGGCCTGCCACCGGTCATCGGCCGCGCCACGCGGCTGCTCGTGTTGGGCAGTTTTCCCAGCCAGGCGTCGCTGGCGGCTGGGCAGTACTACGCCCATCCGCGCAACCAGTTCTGGCCGATCCTCTCGGCACTGTGGGGCCTGGAACTGCGCGCGCTGCCGTACCGCCAGCGTCTCGCCGAGGTACGCCGGCGCGGCCTTGGCATCTGGGACGTCTACGCCCGCTGCCGGCGCGATGGCAGCCTCGATGCGGCGATCGAGGGCGCCGAGCTGAACGACTTCTCGAGCCTGGCCCGGCGCGCGCCGCTCCTCGCGCGGGTGGCACACAACGGCGGCGAATCAGCACGCGCGATGAAGCACCTGGCCGCGCTGGGCTTCACGGTACTGAAGCTGCCTTCGACCAGCCCGGCCAACGCGAGCTGGTCGTTCGAGCGCAAATTGACGGCCTGGCGGGCCGCATTTGTCGCCGCCGGGGTCGCGGAGGCCGCGGTATCGTGCATGCATGTCGACGGCGCCCCGTGAGCTTCCGCCTGTCACGCTCTCGGAGCAAGACGGCATCCGTTACCTGCACCTGGGCTCGATCTGGGTGCAAGGCGCGATGCGCATCCGCCAGCCGCAGTACGTCGAGCTCGAGTACGTGCGCCGCATGCTCGCCGCACTGCTTTGGTTCGAGACAGCCACGCTGGGCCAAGGCCGCGCGCTGCACCTGGGCCTGGGCGCCGGATCGCTGGCCCGCTTCACCGCGCAGCAACTGCGCATGGCCACCACTGTGGTGGAACTGAACCCGCAGGTCATCGAGATCGGCGCGCGCTGGTTCCATGTGCAGGAAGACGAGCGCCTGGCGCTGGTGCAAGCCGACGCAGGTTCGTGGCTGCGCGAGCACAACGAGCCGGGCAGCGTGCGCTTGTTGAGCGTGGACATGTACGACGAAGACGCCGCAGCGCCGGTGCTGGACAGCGCCGAGTTCTACGCCGATTGCCGCCGCGCGCTGGACGACGAAGGCCTGCTGACGATCAACCTGTTCGGCCGCCGCTCGAGCTTCCAGGCCTCGGCACGCAAGGTCGCCGATGCCTTCGGTGCCGATCGGGTCTGGAGCTTGCAACCCACCGTCGAGGGCAACACCGCGCTGATCGGCGCGCGCGCGACCCCGGTGCCCGAGCCCGAGGTGATGCGCGCGCGGGCGATGCAGATCAACAAGCGTTTCCTGGCGCTCGGCTTGAAGGCCGCAAGCTGGCCGCGCATGGTGCGGCCCTGGGTGGACAAGCACGAGGTGGTGCTGTGAGCCGCCGGGCCGTTCCCAAGGCGAACACCGCAGTGCGCAGCACGAAGGTACATCCGTGAGCCCCGCTGCACGCGCCCATCGCGTTGCGCCCGCCGCAACGTCATCGCCACCCAAGGGCCCGCTCGACTGGCGCCAGATGCTGCACTGGCTGGAGGAGGACGCCTGGATCGAAGCCGACGAAGCCGAACGGGTGATCAAACGTTTTGCTGCCGGGGCCTCCAGCTTGCACGCGCTGGTGCGCCTCGGAAACGCCGGCCTGACGCGGCGCGGCAGCGTACAGCCGCTGGACACCGAAGCGCTCACCGAATGGCTGGCCGGCCGCGCCGGACTGGCCTACCAGCGCATCGACCCGCTGCGCGCCGATGTCGGGCGCGTCGGCGACGTGATGTCGGTGCGCTACGCCGAGCTGCGCCGCGCGTTGCCGCTGTCGTTCAGCGCCACCGAGGTGGTGATCGCCACCGCCGAGCCTTTCGACGTGGCCTGGGTCGCCGAGATCGAGACGCACACGCGGCGCAGCGTGCGTCTGGTGGTGGCCAACCCCGACGACGTGCGCCGCTTCACCACCGAGTTCTACGCACTCGCCAAATCGGTGCGCGCGGCGGCGAAGACCGGCGAGGTCTCGAGCACCGCCAGCTTCGAGCAACTGGTCGAACTGGGCAAGACCAACAAGCAGCTCGACGCCAACGACCAGGGCGTCGTGCAGGTGGTCGACTGGCTGTGGCTGTACGCCTTCGAACAGCGCGCCAGCGACATCCACCTCGAGCCGCGGCGCGAGATGGGCGCCATCCGCTTTCGCATCGACGGCGTGCTGCACACCGTCTACCAGGTGCCGCTGGGCGTGATGAACGCGATGATCGCGCGCATCAAGCTGCTCGGCCGCATGGACGTGGTGGAGAAACGCCGCCCGCTCGATGGCCGCATCAAGACCAAGCGCCTCGATTCGGGTCTGGCCGCCGACGCTGCCGGCCGCGAGGTGGAGATGCGCCTGTCGACGCTGCCCACCGCGTTCGGCGAGAAGATGGTGATGCGCATCTTCGACCCCGACACCGCGGTGAAGAGCCTGGCCGCGCTGGGTTTCGGCGTGCACGATGCCGAACGCTGGCAGCAACTGATCGAGCGCCCGCACGGCATCATCCTCGTCACCGGCCCCACCGGCAGCGGCAAGACCACCACGCTGTACTCCACGCTGAAGCAGCTGGCCAGCGAAGAGGTCAACGTCTGCACGATCGAAGACCCGATCGAGATGATCGTGCCGGCTTTCAACCAGACGCAGGTGCAGGCGGCGCTCGAGATGGGCTTCGCCGAAGGCCTGCGCGCGCTGATGCGGCAGGACCCGGACATCATCATGGTCGGTGAGATCCGCGACCTGGCCACAGCCGAGATGGCGATCCAGGCGGCACTCACCGGCCACCTCGTCTTCAGCACCCTGCACACAAACGATTCGCCTTCCGCGATCACGCGCCTGATCGACCTGGGCGTGCCGCCCTACCTGATCGGTGCATCCGTGATCGGCGTGCTCGCGCAGCGCCTGGTGCGCACCCTGTGCGAACACTGCAAGAAACCCGACGACTCGGTGACGCGCGAGGCCTTGCTCGAAGTCATCAAACCCTGGCGCCTGAGTGGCAGCATGCGGCCCTACAAGCCAGTCGGGTGCCTGGATTGCCGCATGACGGGGTTTCGCGGCCGCGCCGGCCTGTACGAGCTGCTCAACGTGAGCCATGCGGCGCACGCCTGCATCCACCCGGTGCCCGATACCGACAAGCTGCGCGCCCAGGCGCTGCTCGACGGCCTGCGGCCGCTGCGCCTGGCCGGCGCGATGAAAGTCGCCGAGGGCGTGACGACGATCGACGAGGTCCTGCGCTCGACCCCGCACTGGGCTTAGGCTGCGTCGAGCG
>JANNQO010000275.1:0-4488 GCA_031400795.1 Rubrivivax sp.
GATCTCGAGGCCGTCGAACACGAGGCGTTGCGGCGCCGCACCGGTGCCAGCCGCAGCGCCGGCTGCAACCGCGCGCTGGCGCCGCAAAATCGTCTGCAGGCGTGCGGCGAGTTCGCGCGGCTCGAACGGCTTGGGCAGGTAATCGTCGGCGCCGAGTTCGAGCCCGACCACCCGGTCCATCACGTCGCCGCGCGCGGTCAGCATGACGATGGGAATGTCGCTGTCGCGGCGGATCGTGCGGCACAACTCGAAGCCGTCCATCTCGGGCAGCATCACGTCGAGGATGGCGGCGTCGAAATTTTCACTGCGCAATCGCGCCAGCCCGTCGCTGGGGCGCAGTGCCGAACTCAATTCGAGGTCGAAGCGCCGCAGGTAGGTCGCCAGCGGCGCGGCGAGGTGTTCATCGTCATCGATCAACAGGATTCGGTGCATGGGCGCGATGCTCCCACGCCGCTGCTGGCGTGGCAATGTGGGGGCGCAGGCGGGTGTTGAGTCGCGTGCCGGTGGATCCCGGCGGGCGCCGGGATGACGATCCGAGCCGGGATAACGATGCGCGCCGGGATGACGGCATGCGCCTTGATCACGGTGTGCGCCTGGTTGACGGCGCACACCGGGTTGACTTCGAGCGCTGCGGCTCAGCCGCGCCAGCCGCCGCGGCGCTTGGCCAGGAAATCGCGCAGCTTTTGCTGTTGCTCGGGCTTGAGCGTGTCGTAGAAGCCCGCGAATGCGGCAATCACTTCCGGGCTCTTGCCGCGAATCGCACCGGTCTTTTCTTCCACCAAGGCCTGGGCGCGGCTCGCGTCGAACTTGTCGCCCTGGATCAGCGTGCCGATTTCGGCGCGCGGATTCACGGTGCTGCCGACCAGCGCCGTGCGTTGCTCGCGAACCTTGTCGAACACAACTCCGAGGCGCTGCCTCTGCGCGTCGTCAAGCTGCATCTCCTTGCCGGCCCGCTCGAGCAGGCGTTCGCGCCACTTGGCGGAGTCTTCGGCGCTCACTTGCCAGCCATCAGGGCCGTGATGGCGGTGTCCGCAGGCGGCCAGGCCGCCGGCCAGGATGCTCACACCGAACAGGCCGAACAGGGTTCTCTTGATCCAAGGTTTCATGATTCAGGTCCTAAACAGAGGGGTTGATGAGGTGTGTCTTGAACACAGGTGCATCGTGCCCGGCCGGACCCGCCGCGTCCTTTCGGCGCGGTTTCGGCATGTATCGTTTCTTTTCAGCGCCGGCTTGCCGCCACTACAGCGAGCGCAGAAAGTTCAACAGATCTTGCTGCTCGCCGTCAGGCAAGGCGAAGAAGCGCCGCGTCACGCCGTTCGCTTCCGAGCCGTCGCTGAAGTGCTCGGCAATCGACTGCCGCAAGTCCGCCGTTCGGCCGTCGTGCAGGAAGAACAGCCGCTGCCCCAGGCCCCACAGCGGCGCGCTGCGCCATTCGCGTCCGCCCGCCTGGCCCTGCTGAATGCCGTCGGCCAGGCCGCGGCCCATGTCGTGCAGCAGCAGGTCAGAGAACAGGTCTACGGGCTGGTCCTTCGCCGGTGCTCCGGCGCTTTTCTTGTAGGTGTACAGCGTCGGCGTGTGGCACAGCGCGCAGCCGACGTCGCCGAACAGCTTGCCGCCGTTGACGATCGAGTCGACGCTCGCGCCGGTGACGCTGTTTGACGGCTTGGGCGGCGCGAGAAAGCGCATGAAAAGCGTGAAGCGATCGATCGAGCTGAGCGCCTCGATCGGCGTCTTCGCCTCGAGATCCAGGTCACTGTTCGGCGTATTGCCATACTGGCAGCCGTCGGACTCGTCGCGCTCGGTCGGAAAGGCGCCGTTCGTGATCCCCATCTCCACGTTGTAGGCCTCGCCGGAGAAGATCAGCAGCGATTTGTTCTGCGCTTTGTGTCCGAAGCGGCCAATCGTGCCGTCGTTGCCATTCTTGTTCGTCTGCCCAGAGATCGAGCTCGACGTCAGCAACAGGTTGGTCCGGCCGCGAATGCCCAGCGCCTGTTTCGCCTGCGCCGCGAGCGCCTGGTTGCGCACGATCTCGCGATCCGGGATGTTTTCGATCAGTCCGGCGCCGAACAGCGGGGTCGGAATCCGGAACACGACATTCCCGCGCGCCGCCTCTGTCGCGAAATCGGGCTGTCGGATATTGCAGCCGATCGCATCGGTCCGGCCGGCGATCGTGAACAGGCCGTGCACCCCACCGTCGGGCGATGCGTCGGCGTTGCGCACGAAACGCACCTCGCGCACCGGGCCGGTGGCACTGAGGAATGACGGTACCCGGTTGCTCGCGCCGGCAGCGCCGGCAAACGCGATCTGCGGATTCACGGGCGGGCTGCTGCCGCCGATGGCGGGGTGGGCATGGCAGCCGCCGCAGCTGTCAAGGTTCATCGTCGGCCCCAGTCCGTCTTCGACGTCCTCGGCTTCATTGAAGTCGTCCTGCGCCGGCTTGAACGCCGCGAGCTGAGTCGGCGTCAGGCCGCCCAGCGGCCCACCGGCGTCGCCGGTGCCGCCGCGTGGCCCGGGGTCCTTGGCGTTGGACGGCGGCGGTGTCCAGCCCGCCGTGCCGCCACCCGTCGATCCGCCGCCGCGCCGCAGCGCCTCGATCGTCTTGCGCACCGCCAGCGCGGTTTCGGGCGCGCTCGGCGTCTCGGCCGTCGCAGCCTCAGGGTTGGCGGCATCGCCGTTTGGCGGCGGTTCGCTCCCGCCATTGCACGCCACCAACAAGACCGCGATACCCGCCGTGCCAATGAATCGAATCATGTTGCCTCCCGAAAGGTCGTAGCGTGATGAAGGCCGCGACGCTACGCCGCGCATCCGGCGTGTCTGCAACGATCCGACTCAACGGGTAAGTGATTCGGTCAGGCGTATCGGTCGTGAGCGCGTCGCCACGCCGATCCGCAAGGCCCCCCGCAGGGTGATGCAGCGCACCGGCGAGGGCCGACCGGGGCAACGGATTCGAAAGCGGTGTCGCTTACAAACTATCGTGGACGTGACGTTTGGGGGCTTGCGCTTTCGCGCGCGGGTGGCGCCAGAAACCACCTCCGCGATGAGGGTGCACTCAGCCGCGCAGGTGGCAGGCCACCCAGTGGCCAGCGCCGGACTGCTTCAGCTCCGGCGCTTCGGTATTGCACAGCGGCTTTTGCGCAATCGGGCAGCGGGTGTGGAAGTGGCAGCCGCTCGGAGGGTGGATCGGGCTGGGCACGTCGCCCTGCAGCATGACGCGCCTGCGCTTGACCTTCGGGTCGGGAATCGGCACCGCCGACAGCAGCGCTTCGGTGTAGGGGTGCAGCGGATTGGTGTACAACAACTGTGCCGGGGCGATTTCAACGATGCGGCCCAGGTACATCACCGCGACGCGGTGACTGATGTGTTCCACCACGCTCAGGTCGTGGGCGATGAAGATGTAGGTCAGGCTGAACTCGGCGCGCAGGTCTTCAAGCAGGTTGATCACCTGGGCCTGGATCGACACGTCGAGCGCCGACACCGCTTCGTCGCAGACGATCAGCTTCGGCGCCACCGCCAGCGCACGCGCAATGCCGATGCGCTGGCGCTGGCCGCCCGAGAACTCGTGCGGGTAGCGGCGCATGTGGTCGGCCGACAGGCCCACCGTTTCGAGCAACTGCACGATGCGCTCGTCGTAGTCCCGCGCTGTCTTGGTGAGCTTGTGGATCGTGAGCGCTTCACCGACGATCGCACTCACCGTCATGCGCGGATTCAGGCTCGCGTACGGGTCCTGGAAGATGATCTGCATGTCGCGCGCCAGCGCGCGCAACTCGTCCTTGCCGGCCCGGGTGACATTCTTGCCCTCGAACCACACCTCGCCCGACGTGGGTTCGATCAGGCGCAGGATGCAGCGGCCGGTGGTGCTCTTGCCGCAACCGCTTTCGCCCACCACGCCGAGCGTTTCCCCGGCAGCGAGATCGAAACTCACGCCGTCGACCGCATGCACCTTGTCGACGGTGCGGTTGAGCAGCCCGCCTTTGATGGGAAAGTGCTTGACCAGGTCCTTGACCCTGAGCAATGGCGCGTTCAGGTCAGCCCCCGGGGCCATGGTCGAGGCGCTCATGCCGCAGCACTCTCGAGAATGCACGCCACCTTGTGGCCCCGTGCCACCTCGCGCAGCGGCGGGGTGGCGGTGCGACACCTGGGCATCGCAAATTTGCAGCGGCCGGCAAAGCGGCAGCCCTCGGCCGGGTCGATGAGCTTGGGCACTGTGCCGGGAATCGCCTCTAGCCGCACCTTGTGGGTGGCGGCGGTGTCGATGCGCGGAATGCTGCGGATCAGCCCCTGTGTGTAAGGATGGCGCGGCCGCGCGAAGAGTTGTTCGACCGACGCCTCTTCCACCACCTTGCCGGCGTACATCACGACCACGCGCTGCGCCGTTTCGGCCACCACGCCCATCGCGTGGGTGATCAGCATCACCGCCATGCCCAGGCGTTCCTTGAGCTCGGCCATCAGGTCGAGAATCTGCGCCTGGATCGTCACGTCGAGCGCCGT
>JANNQO010000276.1:0-18457 GCA_031400795.1 Rubrivivax sp.
GCTGCAGCGGCGCAATGCCGGCTAGCTTCTGCTCAATGTCAGCAAGCTCTGCTTCTGCATGGTTGATGAAATCGTTGCTCATGGCGGCACCTCAAGATGCCGCCATTGTCTATGCTTTTCGCAGGCTGCACAACAAGCAAAAGCAAAATGATTCCTGAGGCCCCTATGGCTTGCGCCATCTTTTGGCGGCTGCCTTCTTGGCAATCTCCGAGCGTTGCTCGGGAGTCAGCGCAGCAGCCCTGGCCGCGCCGCCCTTCTTGCCGCCCAGCCGCCCCAGCGCGACAGCCGCCTCGTTCTTGACGGGCGGCGGCTCGGTCTTCGGCGCTTCGCCGGTGGCCTCGTCAACGATGCGCTTGGCGAGCTGGCTGATGTCGAGTCTGCTTGAGCGTGTAGGCATGCGCAGCAAGGTAGCATGCGGCGCCAACCTGTCAAGGGGCTGGAAATTCAAACTGCGACACTACCTACCTGCGGCGCCGGCCACGTGAAACACGCCGCCTACCGACGACGTGCGTGCCGAATACCCGGGATGCGTGCGATCTGCGCCAGCACCTGCGCGAGCCGCGCAGCATCGGCGGCCTCGACGGTGAACGTCATGCGCGCGGTGCGGCCGTCGGCGTCGCGGGTCGACTGGGTGTTGACACCGATGACGTTCATCTTCTCTTTCGCGAACACCTCCGACACGTCGCGCAGCAACGCCGGGCGGTCGGCACCTTCGATCGAGACATCGAGCGGGTAGACCGTCTCGCGGCCGCTCTTCGCATCGGCCACGCCCCACGCAACCTGGATGACACGCTCGCCGTGCTGCTTGGCCATCTGGCGGAAGTTGCTGCACTCGCGGCGGTGAATGGCCACGCCCTTGCCGCGCGTCACGAATCCGCCGATGGCATCGGGTGGCGCCGGCCGGCAGCAGCGCGAGAGCGTGGTCATCAGCGATTCGACACCCACCACCAGCACGCCGCCGCGGCCATCGCTCTTCGGGCGGCGCAGCGCGATGCCAAGGTCTGCAGGCGGCGCATCGTTCGGCTCGAGCAGATCGCGGATCGCGCGCAACGAGAACTCGTCCTTGCCGACCACCTCGAACAGGTCGTCGGCGCGCTTGAAGCCGAGCTGCTCGGCCAGCCAGTCGAGCTTGACCGCCGTGCGGCCCTCGCGCTGCAGCAGCTTCTCCACCGCCTCGCGGCCGCGTGCGATCGTGGTTTGCATCGCCTGCGCGTTGAACCAGGCGCGCACCTTGGCACGCGAACGTTGACTTTTGAGGTAACCGAGTTCGGCGTTCAGCCAGTCCAGCGACGGGCCGCCCTCGCGGGCCACGCTGATCTCCACCGTCTGCCCGTTGGCCAGCGCGGTGTTCAGCGGCACCAGCGCGCCGTCCACCCGTGCGCCGCGGCAGCGGTGGCCGAGGTCGCTGTGCACGCTGTAGGCGAAGTCCACCGGCGTGGCGCCGGCCGGCAGCTCGATCACGGTGGCCTGCGGCGTGAAGACGTAGATGCGCTCGTCGAAAGCCGCCGCCTGATTCGTCGCCGCTTGCGTGGCCTGCTGCGTGAAGTCGCGCTCCCAGGCGAGCAACTGGCGCAGCACGGCCTTGCGCGCTTCGGCCACGCGTTCCTCGAAGTCGCCCGCGGCGTTGACGCCGGCATAGCCTTTGGTGCCCGCTTCCTTGTACATCCAGTGCGCGGCCACGCCATGCTCGGCATGCTCGTGCATCGCCCGCGTTCGGATCTGCACCTCCAGCGGACGGCGGTCGGCGAGCAGCAGCACGGTGTGCAACGACTGGTAGCCGTTGGCCTTGGGGCGGGCGATGTAGTCATCGAACTCGCCGTCCACCGGCCTGAACGCTGCCTGGACACGCGCCAGTGCCGCATAACAGGCGGCCGTGTCGGCGACGATCACGCGCAGCGCGCGCACGTCGAAGACCTGCTCGAAGTGCAGCCCCTTGCCCTGCATCTTCTTCCAGATGCTGTAGAGGTGTTTGGGCCGACCCTGCACATCGGCAGCAATGCCGGCGTCGGCCAGCAGCAACTCGATCTGCTGGCGCGCCGCGACGATGCCGGCCTCGCGCGTGCTGCGCGTCTCATGCAGCAGCTGGGCGATGCGCTTGTAGTCCCCGGGCTGCAGGAAGCGAAAGGCAAGGTCCTCGATCTCCCACTTGATCTGCCAGATGCCCAGGCGATTGGCCAGCGGCGCGAAGACCTGCATCGATTCGTCGGCCAGCGCGCGCGGGCAGGCGGTCTTGCTGGCGGCGAACCAGCGCAAGGTCTGCAATCGCGAGGCCAGGCGCAGCAGCACCACGCGCAAATCGCGCGAGAACGCGAGCAGCATCTTGCGCACACGCTCTGTCTGCAATGCGCGATCTTCCTGGCCGACCGTGGCTTCGCGTGCCGCGCGCTGGATCTGCACCAGCTTGCGCGTCAAGGTCACGAGGCTCGCGTAAGAAGGCCCGAAGGCCTTGGCGACCACTTCTTCGGGGCGCTGCAGGTAGTCGCCCGCGTAGACCAGGTAGGCCGCAGCGCTGAGCGCCGGCGCGGCGCCGATGGCGCGCAGCAGCGCGGCCACGCCGTCGGCATGCGCGAGGATGTTCTCGCCGGTGTCCAGCTGCCGGCTGCCGATCAACGGCTCGGCAAACGCGCGCGCGCGTTCCGGCGCCGCGAGGTCGGCGGCGCCGGCGACATCGGCACCGGCGAGCTGCACGATCGGCGCGGCGGCGCCGGGCGCTGCGGCCGCCGCAAGGGTCTTCATGGCGACAGCAGGAACTCGGCCAGCACCGCACGCTGCTCGGGCTGCACCAGCGTGGGAGCATGGCCGATGCCGTCGAATTCGTGCAGGCGCGCCTTCGGGCCACGCTCGGTCATCTGCTGCGCCGTCTGGCGCGACAGCAGGTCGGACTCCGCCCCGCGCAGCAACAGCACCGGGCCGCGCAGCGCGTCCCAGGCCTGCCACAGCGCGGCCTGGCCGGCGGCGGCCAGTTCGGGCGTGATGGCGCGGAAAGGCACCGCGATGGCCGGGTCGTAGTGCGGCTTGAAGCCACCCTGGCCGTCATCGACGAGCTGCGGCCGGGTCAGCGCCAGCCACTGCTCGCGCGTGTGCGGGCCGAAGCTTTTGGAGATGCTCCACAGCGCATCGGCGGCTTCGTCGACCGTCTTCCAGCGCACCGGCATGCCCAGGTACAGGCCGATGCGTGCGATCGCCGAGGCTTCGATGGTCGGCCCGACATCGTTGAGCACGAGACGGCGGATCGGCGAACCTTTCAACGCCGCGACACCCATGCCAATCAGCCCGCCCATCGAAGTGCCCACCCAGTCCACCACCTCGGCGTTCAGCCGCGCGAACAGGGTCACCGTGTCGGCCACGTACTGCGGCAGTGCGTAGCCCATCGGGTCGGCGAGCCAAGCGGACTGGCCGCGCCCGGCCACGTCAGGGCAGACCACCCGGTACTGCGTGAGCAGGCCCTGCGCCAGCGTGTCGAAGTCGCGCCCCTGTCGCGACAGGCCATGCGCGCAGACCAGCACGCGCGGGTTGTCGGCAGCGCCCCATTCCCAGTAGGCCAGCCGGTGCAGGCCGCGCGAATCCAGGCAATCGACGTGACTCAGGCGCGGTTCGGTCATGGTGATGCAAGGTCGGCGTTGAATAATGAAAGCATCCTAACAACCCATCCGGGGACAGCTCATGTTGAAGGGCAAGACAGCATTGGTCACCGGCTCGACCAGCGGCATTGGCCTGGGCATCGCGATCGCCCTCGCACAGCAAGGCGCGCGCATCCTGCTCAACGGCTTCGGCGACGTGGAGGCGGCCAAGGCAGCCCTGCGGCCTTTCGATGCCGGCGTGCGCCACCACGGCGCCGACATGAGCAAACCGGCCGAAATCGACGACATGGTGAAAACCTGCGAACGCGATCTGGGCAGCGTCGACATCCTCGTCAACAACGCCGGCATCCAGCACGTGGCCAATGTCGAGGACTTTCCCGTCGAGCGCTGGGACGCGGTGATCGCGATCAACCTCAGCTCGGCCTTCCACGCGATGCGCGTGACGCTGCCGGGCATGAAGGCGCGCAACTGGGGGCGTGTCATCAACATCGCTTCGGCGCATGGCCTGGTGGCCTCGGCTGGAAAGAGCGCCTATGTGGCCGCCAAGCACGGCATCGTGGGATTGACCAAGGCGGCGGCGCTGGAGTGCGCCACCACCGGCGTGACGGTGAACGCGATCTGCCCGGGCTGGGTGCTCACGCCGCTGGTGCAAAAGCAGGTGGATGAACGTGCCCAGCGCGAAGGTGTCAGTGTTGCCGAGGCCACCAAGCGGCTGCTCGGCGAGAAGCAGCCCTCGCTGCAGTTCGTCACGCCCGAGCAACTCGGGGCGCTCGCGGTGTTCCTCTCCAGCCCGGCCGCCGAACAGGTGCGCGGCGCGGCGTGGAATGTGGACGGCGGCTGGGTAGCCCAGTGACGCTGTGGTCGATCAGCGAATCGACATCTGCACGCTGCCGCTGACGTTGGCCGTGACGTTGGCGCGGCCGGCTTCCACCGGCAACGCCGATTCAGCCTGCATCGAATTGGCCTGCATGCGCATCAACGGCGGCTGCGGCATCGGGCCGTCGCCGCCGGTGCCCACGTTCACCTCGCGGATCGTGTAGCCGGCAAAGCCGAACTGCTTGGCATACGCATCGGCTTGTGCGCGAAAGCGCGTGATCGCGCTGGCGGCGACTTCGGCCTCGACCTTCTCGCGCGCCTCGCGTGACAGCGAGAAGCCGACGCGCGCCACCGCCACGGTTTGCAGCCGCCCGGCAAGCTGCGACAGGCCGGCCGTGTCGCGCCCTTCGACGATCAGTTCGGCCGTGCCCTGCCAGCCGCTGATGACGTTCGCGCCTTGCTTGGCGGCGTAACGCGGGAAGATCGAAAACGAACCGGTACGCACCTCGATCTGCCCCGGCTTGGCGGCCTTGCGCGCTTCGCTCAGCGCCGCGTCCAGCGCTTGCTTGAGCTGGCTTTGCACAGCCGCAGCATCGGCGCCTTCGCGCGTGGCCGACAGCGTTATCGACAGCCAGTCCCTGGGCACCTCCAGCGTGGCGCTGGCGGCCAGCATCAGCACGTTCTGCGGGGGCGGCATGAACGCCGTCTGCGGCGGGGTCTGGGCCGAAGCGGAGGCAGCGAGCAACGAAGCGGCGGCCAGCAGGCAGCGATCGAACTTCAAAATGAGGACTCCTGGACGGTGGCTGGAGCAGTTTAGGGAAATCCCGGAAAGAAATGTAACAAGCAGTCTGGGCGCACCGAAAACCGCGGAAACCGGGGCCCACAATGCCGCTGTTACAAATCTGGAGCCCCGATGAACGCACCCGCCAACGCCCGCCCCGACCGCATCGTGGTGGTCGACGACGATGCCCGCATCCGCGACCTGCTGCGCCGCTACCTGTCGCAAGAAGGCTTCGAGGTGCTGCTGGCCGAAGACGCGAAGGCGCTGAACCGCGTGTTGACGCGCGACACCGTCGACCTGATCGTGCTCGACCTGATGCTGCCGGGCGAGGACGGCCTGTCGATCTGCCGCCGCCTGCGCGCCGCCAACGACGTCACGCCGATCATCATGCTCACCGCCAAGGTCGAGGATGTGGATCGCATCGTCGGCCTGGAAGTCGGCGCCGACGACTACCTGCCCAAGCCCTTCAACCCGCGCGAGCTGCTGGCGCGCATCCACGCGGTGCTGCGCCGCCGGCCCACCCCCGAAGCGCCGGGCGCGCCTTCGAAAGAGCCGCAGACGGTGAGCTTCGGTCCGTTCGAATTCGACCTCTCGCTGCGCCGGCTGTCGAAGAACGGCGAGCAGATTTCGCTCACCACCGGCGAGTTCTCGATGTTGAAGGCGCTGGTGCGCCACCCGCGCCAGCCGCTGTCGCGCGACAAGCTGGCGCAGCTGGCACGCGGCCGCGAGTTCGAGCCGTTCGATCGCAGCCTGGATGTGCAGATCTCGCGCCTGCGCAAGATGCTGGAGCCCGACCCGAGCCAACCACGCTACATTCAGACGGTTTGGGGAGTGGGGTATGTGTTCGTGCCGGATGGGTCCAACTGACGGGGCCCCGCTGACGGTGCGAACTGATCTGACGGATTGGCGCGCAAGCCTCTAGCACTCAGCCTCTTCTGGCGCACATTCTTCCTGTTGGCGATCCTGCTCGCGGGAGGTGTGCTTGCATGGGTGCAGACCCTCTCGGCGCTGGAATTCGAACCGCGCGCTGTGCAGGCCGCGCAGCAGACCGCCGGTTTGGTGAACCTGTCGCGCGCCGCGCTCAAGCAGGCCGACGGCATCAACCGCGTCACGCTCGTCAAGTCGCTGGGCACGCAGCAGGCCATCCGCGTCGCGCCGCGCGAGCCGCGTGATGTCTGGGTGCCGTTCGAGGTCGATCGCTTCACGCGCCGCGTGAGCCGCGAGCTGCGCGGCGTGCTGGGGCCGGAGTCGGTCGTGGCGCGCAGCGTGAACGGCCAGCCAGGGCTGTGGGTGGGCTTCGCGATCGACCGCGACAACTACTGGCTGCAGGCCGAGGCCGCGCATGTCTCGCCGCTGTCGGGCCCGACCTGGTTCGTGTGGACCGGCATCGCGCTCATCGCCACGCTGCTCGGCTCGGCGGGCATCGCCGGCCTCATCAACCGGCCACTCAAGCAACTCTCGTTCGCGGCCAGCCGCATCCGCGGCGGCGACCTCGATTCACGTCTCGACGAAAACACGCTGACCAGCGAGATTCGCGAGGTCAACAAAGGCTTCAACCGCATGGCGCGCGAACTGGCGCGCGTCGAAGAAGATCGCGCCGTGATGCTGGCCGGCATCTCGCACGACCTGCGCACGCCGCTGGCGCGGCTGCGGCTGGAAACCGAGATGAGCGTCGAGGACGACGAGGCCAAGCGCAACATGGCCAGCGACATCGACCAGCTCGACGCGATCATCGACAAGTTCATGGACTACGCGCGCCCCGGCGAGGCCAAGCTCGCGCCGATCCCCATCGCCAGGTTGGTGGAAAAGGAAGCCGCCGCGTTCCGCGACCCGACGCAGATCCGCATCAATTCACGCCTGGCCGTGGACCTGCAAGTGATGGCCGACGAGACCGAACTCGGGCGCGTCTTCCTGAACCTGTTCGAAAACGCGCGCCGCTACGGCCGCGGCACCTACACCGGCGTGGCCGAGGTCGGTGTCTCGTACGTGCGCACCGGGCCCTGGGTGATCGTCACCGTGCGCGACCATGGCCCGGGGGTGGCGGCGGAGAAACTCAGCCAGCTCACCGTGCCCTTCTTCCGCGGCGACGCCGCGCGCACTGCGGCCACCGGTGCGGGCCTGGGCCTGGCGATCGTCGAGAAGGCAATGCAGCGCATGGGTGGCAGCCTGGAACTCACCAACGCGCCGGATGGCGGGTTGATGGCGCATGTGCGGTTGAAGAAGGCGGCTTGAGAGCACCCCCCTGTGTAAGGGATTGTCAGTGAATACCCGAGGCAGCTCTGCGACGTGGCGCGCCATAAGGTGTTTGCTCCACAAACCTAGGAGGTGGGCATGAGGAACACTGCAAAAGCGCTTCTGGCTGGCGTTCTGATTGCGGCGGCCCAATGGGCAGCGGCTGCGCCGCTGGGCATCGCCGGCGCGCTGTCGGGCACCGACCCCACCTATAACCGCACCTTGCCGGGCAACCCGCCGTCAGGTCTCAGCGGTGTCGGTACGGCGGTGTTCTACGACAGCTACCCGTTCTACGTCACCGCCAGCGGCAACTACGTGATGGAAACCTTGACCGCCGCTTTCACCGGCACTCCCGACGACACCTTCATCACGCTGTACCAGACCGCGTTCAACCCGGCCACGGCGCTGGTCAATGCGCTGCACGCCGACGACGACTCGGGTCCTGGTTTCTTGTCGTTGATGACGCACGCGCTGACCGCCAGCACGCAGTATTTCCTGGTCGTCACGTCGTTCAACAACGGGCAGGTGGGTGACTACACGGGCCGCATCAGCGCAGGTGCCGGTGTCATCGGTGACGTGTTGCCCGGTTCGCCGCCGGGTGCCGTCTCGCTGCCGGCGAGCTGGGCGCTGGTGCCGCTTGCGCTGGTCGCCGTGGGCGTTGCGCGGCGGCGGCGCGAGCACTGAGCACCCCAGGCCGGGGCTGCGCAAGGCCTACCTGGCCCCCAGCCCCGCTTTGACCCCGCGCGCTATGCGCGCCGGGAAGAAGCCCGACTCGAAGTATTCCAGCGCTGCCGCACGTTGCTCCGCCGGCAACGGCCTGATCTCCTGAGCGAGCGCGACGGCAACCTCGTCCTGCTCGGCGGGCGAAAGTGCGTTCATCTCACGGCGCGCCTGCTGCAGCTGCGGAATCATCGGCTTCAGCATGCCCATGCCCATGCCGAGCGCGGGAATAGTTTCGGGCAGCAGCAGCATGCATTGTTTGAACTCGCTTTGCGCCGCACGTGGCATGAAGCCGAGATCGAACAGCTCGTCGATGGTGGCCAGGGTTTCGGCGGGCGACAAGGGCTGGCCCATGCTGCCCAGCACTTGCGCCATCAGGGCCGCCTGGTCGGCGTCCAGGCCAGGCGGCAGCTGGTTGGCGTTGGGCATCATCGCGCGCATCTGGGCCATCATCTCGGGCGGGATGGCCATGCCGGCCGGCATCCTGGGCATGCCGCCGAGCGCAGGGCTGGCGCCCGCCGCGCGGCGCAGATCGAAGCCTTGCAGCGCGTTGGCCAGTGCGATGCCTTTGCAGCCCATGCCGCTCAACGCGGACAGCATCGTGTCCTTGATCATCGACGTGGCTGCCTGCTGGGCGATTTGTTTGATGAACAGCAGCAAGACTGGCGCGATCGCCTCGCTGGGCGGCGGCGCCAGCGCCAGTGCCGCGATCAATGCGAGTACGCGTATCGACGCTGCGTTGTTCATGAGCCGCCCCCTGGTTCGACCACCGTCGCTGCGAGCAAGCACACCGCCCGCGCCTCGATGGCACGGCCCTCGCCCACCGGACCCATCTTCTCGGCGGTCTTCGCCTTCACGTTGATCCGCTCGACATCCACGCCCAGCGCCAACGCAATGCGTTCGCGCATCAGCGCAATGTACGGCGCCATCTTCGGCGCCTGCGCGATGATGGTGCTGTCGATGTTGGCGATCGTGTAACCGCTGGCGAACACGCGCTGATGCGCCGCTTCGAGCAGGCGCATCGAATCGGCACCGGCAAAGGCCGCATCGGTGTCGGGAAAGTGCTGGCCGATGTCGCCCAAGCCGGCGGCGCCGAGCAGTGCATCGGTGATCGCGTGCAGCAGCGCATCGGCATCGCTGTGGCCGAGCAGACCGTGGTCGTGCGCAATGGTCACGCCGCCCAGCACCAGCGGCCGGCCGGCGACGAGCGGATGCACGTCCCAGCCTTCGCCGATGCGCCAGGGCGCGGGGCTGGCCATCACACCCGCTCGCGCCGCACCGGCTCGGCCCGGTGCAGGTAGACGGTGAAGATCAGCGAGGCGGGAGAGGTCGAATGATTCATCGGGGGGTCGCCGAAGTGAGGAGATCGATGGCCAGCGCGAAGTCTTCCGGCCAGGTGAGTTTGAGGTTGCGCAGGTCGCCGCGCACGAGCAGCGGCCGGTGGCCGAGCTGTTCGATCGCGCTGGCTTCGTCGGTAACGCCCGCGCCGGCTTGCGCCAGTGCACTCTGCAGCAAGGCCAGGCGAAACATCTGCGGGGTCTGCGCAAGCCATTTGTCCGCGCGCGCCAGCGTGGCGCGGCTGCGGCCACCGGCGCTGTCCTTCAAGGTGTCGGCCACCGGCAGCGCGAGCAGCCCACCGACCTCGTCGTCGCCGCACGCATCGATCAGCCGATCGACCCACTGCGGGTGCAACATGCAGCGTGCTGCGTCGTGCACCAGCACCCAGTCGTGCGCTGCGACGCCGCGCCGCGCAAGTTCCTGCAGACCCGCGGCCACCGTTTCGGCGCGCGTTGCGCCGCCGATCGCCGCGACCCAACCGCGTTCGCCGATGAAGCCCGGCGCGTGCGAATCGAAGTGCTCGTCGTCGGGCGCGATGACCACCAGCGTGGCCACGATGCGCGGCACGGCGGCCAGCGCCGCCAGCGTGTGCGCCACCACGCTGCGGCCGGCCAGCGGTGCGTACTGCTTGGGCCCGGCACCGCCCGCCCGCGTGCCACTGCCGGCACTGGGCACGAGCGCAAAGCAGCGAGGCGGCGGGCCCGGGGCGAGAAACATCGGCGAATTCTAGAATTCGCCCGCCTCATGCAGCTTCCTCCCCTTCAGAGCGGCAAGCGTTTCACGCTGCCACGCCCCCTCGGTTCCGCTGACGCCCTGCTGCTCGCGCACCTCGCGCAAGCCACGCCAGGGCCCGGCCGGCGCTTGCTGGCCGTCATCACCGCCGAGCCCGCCGATGCGCAACGCCTGCTCGACGAACTGCCTTTCTTCGCACCGGGTCTGCGCGTGGCAATGTTCCCGGACTGGGAGACACTGCCTTACGACACCTTCAGCCCGCACCAGGACCTGATCTCCGAGCGGCTGGCCACGCTGTGGCGCATCCGCCAGCAAGAGGTCGACGTGGTGCTGCTGCCGGCCACCACCGCGCTGACCCGGCTGGCGCCGCCGTCCTTCCTGGCCGGCTACACCTTCCACTTCAAGCAGAAGACGAAGCTCAACGAAGCGCAGTTGAAAGCGCAGCTCACGCTGGCCGGCTACCAGCATGTCAGCCAAGTGGTCTCGCCGGGCGAGTACGCGGTGCGCGGCGGCTTGATCGACCTCTTTCCGATGGGCTCGCAAGTGCCTTACCGCGTGGACCTGTTCGGCGACGAAGTGGATTCGATCCGCACCTTCGACCCCGACACGCAGCGCAGCCTGTACCCGGTGCCCGAAGTGCGCTTGTTGCCGGGACGCGAGTTCCCGATGGACGAAGCCTCGCGCGCTGCCTTTCGCTCGCGCTGGCGCGAGAAGATCGACGGCGACCCGAGCAAGGCGCGCGCCTACAAGGACATCCAGCAAGGCATCGCCACCGCTGGCATCGAGTACTACCTGCCGCTGTTCTTCGATGAGACGGCGACGATCTTCGACTACCTGGGCGGCGGAATCGCCGGGCCGCCCCAAGGTTGCGCGCTCGCCTCGGGGGACGACGCCCGCGAGGCGGACGTCGAGGGGCGCCGGCCCACCACCGTCGTGCTGCACGGCGAGATCGACGAGGCGCTGCAGCGCTTCTGGGCCGACACGCGCGAGCGCCACCGCTTCCTGCAGCACGACAAGGAAAGGCCGCTGCTGCCGCCCGAAGCGTTGTTCCTGAAGGCCGACGAATTCTTCTCACGGACGCAGCCCTATGCCACGCTGGCGCTGCGCGGTAACGATCCACTCGACTGGTGCCGCCCGCTGCCCGCGCTGGGCGTGGACCGCAGTGCCACCGAGCCGCTGGCAGCGTTGCAGCGGCACCTGGCCAGCACGCCGCACCGCGTGCTGATCGCCGCCGAGACCGAAGGCCGCCGCGCCAGTCTGCTCGACCTGCTGCGCGACCACCGCATCGATGTGCCGAGCGTCGCGACGCTGGCCGAGTTCGAGGCCGGCGACGAGAAGGTGGCGATCGCCGCCGCGCCGCTGGCGGTCGGCTTCCACTGGCACGAACCGGAGACGACTCAGCAAGGCGGCCCTGCGGCCGCGGGCCGCTCGATCCAGTTCGTCACCGAGACGGAGCTCTTCGCCACCACCCGCGAAGCGCGCAAGCGGCGCAAACAGGAGCAGGTGTCCAGCGTCGACGCGCTGATCAAGGACTTGTCGGAGTTGAAGGTCGGCGATCCGGTGGTGCACGCCAACCACGGCATCGGCCGCTACCAGGGACTGATCCATATCGATCTCGGCGAAGGTGCCAGCGAGTTCCTGCACCTCGAATACGCCGACAAGGCCACGCTGTACGTGCCGGTGTCCCAGCTGCACCTGATCAGCCGCAACACCGGTGTCAGCGCCGAAGAAGCGCCGCTGCACCGACTTGGCTCGGGGCAGTGGGAGAAAGCCAAACGCAAGGCGGCGGAACAGGTGAGAGACACCGCCGCGGAGTTGCTGAACCTGTATGCCCGCCGCGCCGCGCGCGAAGGCTTCGCGCACCGCTTCAGCGCGCACGACTACGAAGCTTTCGCGGCGAGCTTCGGCTTCGAAGAGACTGCTGACCAGCGCGCTGCGATCCACGCCGTCATTCAGGACATGATCAGCCCCAGACCGATGGACCGGCTGGTCTGCGGCGATGTCGGTTTCGGCAAGACCGAGGTCGCATTGCGCGCCGCTTTCGTCGCCGTGCACGGCGGCAAGCAGGTGGCGATCCTGGCGCCGACCACGCTGCTCACCGAACAGCATTTCCAGACCCTCGCCGACCGCTTCAGCCCCTGGCCCGTGAAGGTGGCCGAGCTGTCGCGCTTTCGCACTGCAAAGGAGGTGAAGGCAGCGGTCGAAGGGATCGAGGCCGGCACGGTGGACATCGTGGTCGGCACGCACAAGCTGCTCAGCCAGGACATCAAGTTCAAGCGCCTGGGCCTGCTCGTCATCGACGAAGAGCATCGCTTCGGCGTGCGCCACAAAGAAACGATGAAAGCGCTGCGCGCCGAGGTCGACGTGCTCACGCTCACCGCCACGCCGATCCCGCGCACGCTGGGCATGGCGCTGGAAGGGCTGCGCGACTTGAGCGTCATCGCCACCGCGCCGCAGCGCCGCCTGGCGATCAAGACTTTCGTGCGCAACGAAGGCTCGAGCCTGATCCGCGAGGCGGTGCTGCGTGAGCTGAAGCGTGGCGGGCAGGTCTACTTCCTGCACAACGAGGTGGAGACGATCGAAAACCGCCGCAACCGGCTGACCGAGCTGCTGCCCGAAGCGCGCATCGCAGTGGCGCATGGCCAGATGCCCGAGCGCGAGCTGGAGCGCGTGATGCGCGAATTCGTCGCGCAGCGCCACAACCTGCTGCTGTGCTCGACGATCATCGAAACCGGCATCGACGTGCCGAGCGCCAACACCATCGTCATCAGCCGCGCCGACAAGTTCGGCCTGGCGCAGCTGCACCAGTTGCGCGGTCGCGTCGGCCGCAGCCACCACCAGGCCTATGCCTACCTGATGGTGCCGGATGTCGAGGGCCTGACCAAGCAGGCGGCGCAGCGGCTGGAGGCCATCCAGCAGATGGAAGAGCTCGGCTCGGGCTTCTATCTGGCGATGCACGACCTGGAGATCCGCGGCGCCGGCGAGGTGCTGGGCGAACACCAGAGCGGCAACATGATGGAGGTGGGTTTCCAGCTCTACAACGACATGCTGGCCGAGGCCGTGAGGTGCCTCAAGGCGGGGCGCGAGCCCGACCTGCTCTCGCCGCTCGGCGGCCTGTTCGGCGGCACGACGGAGGTCCATCTGCATTCCCCGGCGCTGCTGCCCGACGCCTATTGCGGCGACGTGCACACTCGGCTGTCGCTGTACAAACGCCTGGCCAGCGCGGAAAAACTCGACACCATCGATGTGCTGCTCGAAGAGATCACCGACCGCTTCGGCAAGCTGCCGCCGCAAGGCCAGACGCTGTTCGACACGCACCGGCTGCGTGTCATCGCCAAGCCCTACGGCGTGCTGAAGATCGACGCCGGACCGAAGCTGATGAACATCACGTTCCGGCCGAATCCGCCGATCGACGCGCAGCGCATCGTCGAGATGCTGCAGAAGAACCGCGCCATCAAGCTGGCGGGCAACGAGCGGCTGCGCATCGAGCGCCAGATCGAGCTGCCGGCAGAGCGCGTGCAGTACCTGCGCGACCTGCTGCGCTCGCTCGGGCAGCCGCGGGCTGCAGCGGTGGCGTGAGGCTTCTCCGCTTCCACACACGACCAGCCGCGGTGCACACCGATGACCAGCCTGCCAACGACTCCAACCGAATTCGCGTCCGGCCTCCTCACTCGCGGCTTCCAGCCTCCCGCGGCGCTGGCCGACTACAAGCTGATCGCCTTCGACATGGACTCCACCCTCATCAACATCGAGTGTGTCGATCAGATCGCGGCGCTGGTCGGCCGCAAGGACGAAGTGGCGGCGATTACCGAAGCGGCGATGAGCGGCGAGATCGCCGACTACAAGGAAAGCCTGCGCCGCCGCGTGGCGCTGCTCGCCGGCGCGCCGGAACAGGCGCTGGAGCAGGTCTACGCCGACAAGCTGCAGCTCAACGCGGGCGTCGAAACCTTCGTGCGCGCGTGCCGGGATGCGGGGCTGAAGACACTGCTCATCTCCGGCGGTTTCACGTTCTTCAGCGAGCGCATCCGGCGCCGCCTGCAACTCGACTTCGCGCGCGCCAACACGCTGGGCGTGAGCCGCGGCCGGCTCACCGGCACCTTGATCGAGCGGCCCTGGGGCGACATCGTCGATGGTGCCGAGAAAAAGCGCGTGCTGCTCGAAGTCTGCGAGTTGATGGGCATCGAGACGAGCCAGGCGATCGCCGTCGGGGACGGCGCCAACGATCTGCCGATGATGAGCGCGGCCGGCCTGTCGATCGCCTACCACCCCAAACCCGCGGTGCAGGCCATGGCGATGATTTCGATCCTGCACGGCGGCATGGACCGCGTGCTACAGGTCTTGCGGCCCTGACCCATCGCAGGCGGGGTAAGCCCCGGTAGAGCCCCGCACGCCGGCGCCTACGATGTTCTGCCCAGCGTCCGCCAGGAGCCATCGATGAGCAGCCCCACCAAGTTCATGCTCGACGAGAGCCGCATGCCGCGCCATTGGTACAACATCGTGGCCGACCTGCCCGTGCCGCCGGCGCCGCCGCTGCACCCGGGCACGCTGCAGCCGGTAGGGCCCGACGACCTGGCGCCGCTGTTCCCGATGGAACTCATCCTGCAGGAGGTGAGCACCGAGCGCGAGATTCAGATCCCCGAGCCGGTGCGCGAGGTCTTCAAGCTGTGGCGGCCCTCGCCGCTGGTGCGCGCGCATCGTCTGGAGAAAGCCCTGGGCACGCCCGCGAAGATCTACTACAAGTACGAAGGCGTTTCGCCGGCCGGCTCGCACAAGCCCAACACCGCCGTGCCGCAGGCCTGGTACAACGCGCAGGCCGGCATCAAGAAGCTCTGCACGGAAACCGGCGCCGGCCAATGGGGCTCGGCGCTGGCTTTCGCCGGCGCACTCTTCGACATTGAGGTGCTGGTCTACCAGGTGCGCGTCTCCTACGACCAGAAGCCCTACCGGCGCGCGCTGATGGAAACCTACGGCGCGAAGTGCCTGCCCTCGCCATCGGACACCACCAACGCCGGCCGCGCGATCCTGGCCAAAGACCCGAACCACCCGGGGTCGCTGGGCATCGCGATCAGCGAAGCGGTGGAGATCGCCGCGACGCACGACGACACCAAGTACGCCCTGGGCTCGGTGTTGAACCATGTGCTGATGCACCAGACCATCATCGGCCAGGAGGCGATGCTGCAACTCGAAATGGCCGGCGACGACCCCGACGTGATCGTCGGCTGCACCGGCGGCGGCAGCAACTTCGCCGGCATCGCCTTCCCCTTCATCGGCCAGCAGCTGCGCGGCGGGCGCACGCGGCGCATCGTGGCAGTGGAGCCGGCGGCCTGCCCGTCGCTGACGCGCGGCCGCTTCGCCTACGACTTCGGCGACACCGCGCACATGACGCCGCTGGTGAAGATGAACACGCTCGGGAGCACCTTCACGCCGCCGGGATTTCACGCCGGCGGTTTGCGCTACCACGGCATGGCGCCGCTGGTTTCGCACCTGCATCACCTGGGCCTCATCGAAGCCACGGCGTACCACCAGAACGCGTGTTTCGAAGCCGGCGTGCTGTTCGCACGCGCTGAAGGCATCGTGCCCGCGCCGGAAGCCAACCACGCGGTGAAAGGCGCCATCGTCGAAGCGCTGCGCTGCAAGCTGCAAGGGCGCAGCGAGGTCATCCTGTTCAACCTGTGCGGCCATGGCCACTTCGACATGTCTGCCTACATCAGCCACAGTGCCGGCAAGCTGGTCGACCAGAACTACGACGAAGCCGAACTGGCGATGGCGCTGGCCGGACTGCCTTCGGTGCCGCAAGCGGCGTAGTGGTCGCAGCAGCTCAGTTGTTGAAGACGAGTTGCAGCCGGTGCGCGCGCGGCTCGGCCACCGGCTCGAACTTCCACTGCGCCAGGGCCTCGGCGATGTAGGGCTCGGCACTGCGCAAAGCCGCCGACAGCAGGCTGATGTTGCTGACCGAGCCGTCGCGGTTGATGGTGAGCTGCACCGCGATCTCGGTGGGGTAGCCGATGCGGCGCAGCACGTTTGACGGAATCTCCGGATTCACCATCGTCAGCAGCCGCGGCGCGGCAGCGATGGCCGGCGCAAGGTCTTGTGGCCGGGGCGCTACGTTGGGGGCGGGCAGCGGCGCGGGCGGCGGCGCGGGCGGCGGCGCTGCCAGCAATTGCGGCACCACCACCGGCGCTTCCCTCAGTTCATGGGCCACCGCCGGCATGGGCGCGGGGAGCGCTGCCGGGATGGATGCCGCCTGCGTCAGCGCGGCGGTGCGAATCAGCGCCGGCAAGCGCGCTGCGGCAATTTCC
This sequence comes from Rubrivivax sp., assembly GCA_031400795.1. Lineage (GTDB taxonomy): Bacteria > Pseudomonadota > Gammaproteobacteria > Burkholderiales > Burkholderiaceae_C > Rubrivivax. The sequence continues at coordinate 16,500 of JANNQO010000276.1, forward strand.
GGCACGGCCTGCGGCGGTGCCGGGGCGACTGCGGCAGCCGCTACCGCTACCGTTACCGTTACCGCCGCGCTACGGCGCGCGGCCGGTGTCGTCTCGGCCTCGGGCGCAGTGCGCCGGATGCGCGCGGCCTCCAGAATGATGCGCATCGGGTTGCTGGCTTCGCGGCGCACACGTTCGCTGACAGCCGACTCGCTGGCTGATGCAGCGCGCGCTGGCGGCGCGGCGTTGCCCGCGATGCCCTGCCCCCACGCCGGCGCGGCCAGGATCGCGGTGATCAGCAACATGGGCAGGACAACGCGACGCATGGGTCGAAAATTGTAGTCGTCGGTCACCTTGGGTAACTCCGGGTCATCGAGCATAGGGCCGCGCATAGCATGGTGCGACGAGCGTGCGCTTTGTCAAGCTCACGACATCGTCGACACCCAGGAGCACCCCGAATGCAAGACCTCCTCGAACGCTCGCGCGCGATGGCCGATGAATTCATCGCCATCCGCCGCGACATCCACAGCGAGCCCGAACTCGGGTTCGAAGAGCATCGCACCAGCGCGCTGGTGGCTGAAAAGCTGCGCTGGTGGGGCTTTGACGTGCACCTGGGCCTGGGCGGCACCGGTGTGGTGGGCGTGCTGAAGCGCGGCAGCGGCGGCAGACGGCTGGGCATCCGCGCCGACATGGACGCGCTGCCGATCGTCGAAGCCACCGGCCTGGCCTACGCCAGCCGCAAACGCGGCGTGATGCATGCCTGCGGGCACGACGGCCACACTGCGATGCTGCTCGCCGCGGCGCGCCAGATCGCCGAACACGGCCGCTTTTCGGGCACGCTGAACCTGATCTTCCAGCCCGCCGAAGAAGGCCAGGGCGGCGCCGTGAAGATGATCGCCGACGGCCTGTTCGACAAGCACCCCTGCGACGCGGTGTTCGCGATGCACAACTCGCCGGGCAACCCGCAAGGCCAGTTTTCGTTCCGCGACGGGCCGGCCATGGCCTCGAGCGACTACGCCAAGATCACGATCAACGGCGTCGGCGGCCATGGCGCCTTCCCGCACCTGGCCAGCGACCCGATCGTCGCCGCGGCCAGCCTGGTGATGGCCTTGCAGACCATCGTCTCGCGCAACGTCTCGCCGCTGGCCACCGCGGTGGTGACGGTGGGCACGCTGCACGCGGGTGCGGCGAGCAACGTCATCCCACCGACGGCGACGATGGAGCTGTCGATCCGCGCGCTCGATCGCGAGGTGCGCGACCTGCTGGAGAAGCGCATCCGCGAACTCGCCACCGCGCAGGCCGCGAGTTACGGCCTCAGCGCCGAGGTCGACTACCAGCGCCGCTACTCGGTGCTGGTGAACAGCAAAGCCGAGACCGATTTCGCGCGCCAGCTGGCCCTGGACCTGGTCGGCCCCGAGATGGTGCTGCTCGAACGCGAGCCGATCACGGGCAGCGAAGACTTCGCCTTCATGCTGGAGAAGGTGCCGGGCTGTTATCTGTACATCGGCAACGGCGACGGCAGCGACTCGCGCATGTGCCATCACCCGGGCTACAACTTCAACGATCAGAACCTGTCGATCGGCTCGGCGTATTGGGTGGCGCTGGCGGAACGCTACCTTCAGGGCTGAAGGTCGCGATGCGAGTCGCCGCGGGCCTGTTCATGCGGATGATGACTTTGTGCAGCATCGCCCGCAGCACTTCATCGCAATCGTCAAGGATTCTTCAGGTGCTCCGCCAGAAAGCCCTCGAGCTTCCTGGCGAAGTCGACATGGGTCTCCAGCTTCAGCCAGGTGTGGCCCTCGTCGGGGTAGGCGATCCACAGCGGTTCCTGGCCCGCCGCTCGCATCGCCTTGCGCAGCCGCTCGCCATGTTCGATCGGCACGCGCCGGTCGAGCGTGCCGTAGGCCAGCAGCAGCGGCTTGCGGATGCGTGCGGCTTGCAGCACCGGTGAGGCGGCCTTCAACATCTCTTCGTCCTTG
>JANNQO010000277.1:0-2337 GCA_031400795.1 Rubrivivax sp.
CGAGCCCGGCAACATGGACTTCGAACTCTCTCCGGCAACCCTCGAGCTGCGCACCCGCCTGGACCGCTTCATGCAGGAACTGGTGCTGCCCTCGCTGCCCGACCGGCACCGCTGGGCCGACGCCGGCGTCTACCCGCTCGATGTGATCGAGCCGCTCAAGGCACAGGCGCGCACCTTCGGCCTGTGGAACCTGTTCCTGCCCGGCCTGCGCGACGAGCAACCGGGCACGCGCCTCAGCCACCTCGACTACGCACCGCTGGCCGAGGCGATGGGGCGGGTGCCCTGGGCCGCCGAAGTATTCAACTGCAATGCGCCCGACAGCGGCAACATCGAGCTGCTGCAACTGTTCGCGAACGACGCGCAGCGCGCGCGCTGGCTGGCGCCGCTGCTGCGCGGCGAGATTCGTTCGTGTTTCGCGATGAGCGAACCCGACGTCGGCTCGTCCGACCCGACGCAACTGCAGACGCGCATCGCGGCGGACGGCGATACGCTGGTCATCAACGGCCGCAAGTGGTTCATCACCGGCGCCGCGCCCGAACTGCAGCGCAGCATCGGCCAGTGCGAACTCGCGCTCGAGCTGATGTGCGAGCGCGCCCTCGCGCGGCTGTGGAGCTGGGGCCGCGCGCTGCACCTGCTCGACGGGCCGGACGAAGTGCACCTGCGCAGCATCGCGCGCGCCGAGCTGGGCCGCGCCAAGGCGCGCGGCGCCGCATCGGCGCCGCACCTGCGCCACTGGATGCCCGCGCCGCTGGAAGCGGCCGCCGAGGCCCTGTCATCCCGGCGGACCACCGCCCCGTTGGCTCCCCGATGAAAATCGGGGTTGACACGGGGGCCGGGATCCACGGTCTGACATCGCGCCACACGGCGCACGCACTCCAACCTCCATGAGCAAACTCCTGATCAAGATCGACGAGCCCGTGGCACCGCCCGCCGCCGCCGGCTGGGCCTTGTGGCAGCTCGGCTTCAGGCCGTTCTACCTGCTCGCCGGCGCCTTTGCAGCGTTGTCGGGCGGACTCTGGGCGCTTCAGTTCAGCGGCGGCTTGCCGCGGCCTTACCTGCCGGGCGCGATCTGGCACGCGCACGAAATGCTGTTCGGATATGCCCTCGCCGTGGTGGTCGGCTTCCTGTTCACGGCCGGGCGCAACTGGTCGGGCCGGCCCACCCCCACCGGGCCGACGCTGGCCGCGCTGGCACTGCTCTGGCTGGCCGGCCGGGTGCTCGTGCTGACGCCATTCGCCTGGACGGCGGCCGTGGTCAACGCCGCTTTCCCACTCGCCGCGGCGACGGCGCTGGCGGGGCCGCTGGTGCGGGCGCGCAACCGGCGCAGCTATTTTCTGGTCGGCCTGCTCGCGCTGCTCGGGCTGGCGCAGTTCACGGTGCATGCGGCGATGCTGGGTGCGCTGCCCTGGACGGGAAAGCTCGCTGCCTGGGTCGGCATCAACATCGGGTTGGACGTGGTGTTGTTCATCATCGCGGTGATGGCCGGCCGGGTGGTGCCGATGTTCACCAACAACGGTGTCCCCGGCGCCAGCGCGCGCCGCCATCCGCGGCTCGAGTGGCTGGCGCTGTCCGGCCTGCTGGCGGTGCTGGCCGCCGACGCGCTGGGGCTGCACGGCCCGGCGCTCGCGGCGCATGCGCTGACCGTGGGGGCGGTGGGCGGCATGACGCTGGGCATGATGACGCGCACCTCGCGCGGCCACTGCGCGCCGATGGGGTCGACGTCACCAGTTATCTCCTGGTGCAGGCCGCCGCGGTCCTGCGCGTGCTGTTGCCGCTCGCGGTACCCACCGCAACGCTGCCGGCAGTGCTGGCTTCGGCGCTGTGCTGGTCTGCCGCCTTCGCACTGTTCACGCTGCGCTACTGGCCGATACTGACGCGTGCGCGACTCGACGGCAAACCGGGCTGAACCGCAGCAAGCGACATCGTGGAGTACGCCACCCTCAAGCTGGTTCATCAGACCGCGGCCGTGCTGTCGATCAGCGGCTTCGCGGCGCGCGGCATCGGCGCACTCGCTGGCGCAAGCTGGGTGCGCAGCGGGCTGGCGCGCACCTTGCCACACGTCGTCGACACGGTGTTGCTCGGCTCGGCACTAGTGTTGGCCTGGATGCTGCGGCTCAACCCCTTGGCCACACCGTGGCTGCTGGCGAAGATCGTCTGGCTGCTGCTCTACATCGCGCTGGGCATGGTCGCTCTGCAGCCAGGCCTGCCGCGGGCGGTGCGCGCCGCGGCGCTGTTCGCCGCGTTCCTGTGCTTTGCGCAGATCGTGGCGATGGCCCTGACGAAGAGCCGGGTGGGGCTGCTCGCCTGGTTCTGAGCGGCTGAGCGGCCACGCAACGC
>JANNQO010000278.1:0-4440 GCA_031400795.1 Rubrivivax sp.
GATGCTGATGAGCGGCACTTCGATCGCCGCGCCCGTGGTCGCCGGCACGGTGGCGCTGATGCTGCAGGCCAACCCCGGCCTGACGCCGCCGCTGATCAAGGCCATGCTGCAGTACAGCGCCCAGCCGCTGGCCAACTTCAACCTGCTGCAGCAGGGCGCGGGCAGCCTCAACGTGGCCGGTGCCATCGCGCTGGCCAAGCATGTGCGTACCGACCTGTGGACACGCGTGGTCGACGGCACCATCTCGGCCGGCAGCGAACTGCGGTCCGACAACGACAACTCGATGCCGTCGACATCGACGACGATCAATGGCGAGACGGCTCAATGGTCGCGCATGGTCTTCGTCGGCGGCAACCGCATCGTCAGCGGGTCGGCGCTGTTCCACAAGTACCAGCCGATCTGGAACCCGCGCATCACCTGGGCGGGCGACGTGGCCCGCGAGCGCAAGGCCGTGTGGTGGTCGGGCACGGGCATCGCGAGCAACACCTATCCGCAGACCTTCACCGACACGGCGGCTCCGAACCAGACCCTCCTGACTTCGGGTGTCGTCAGCGCCACGTCGCTGGCCGGCGCCAGCTCGAAGGTGGGCAAGACCGGCGTGTTCATCCCCAGCACCACGCTGTCGGGCTGGCTCGTCAGCGGCAGCGGCACGGTGCTGGGCACCGGCTTGGTGTTGAGCGAAGGCCTGGTGCTCAGCGAAGGGCTGGTGCTGAGTGAAGGGCTCGTGCTCAGTGAAGGTCTGGTGCTCAGCGAAGGCCTGGTTCTGAGCGAAGGCCTCGTGCTCAGCGAAGGCCTGGTGCTCAGCGAAGGCTTGGTGCTCGGCGAGCCTTGAGACGCAAGCCACGGCGCTGGAACGCGGCTACCGCGCCTTCCTGCACTTGCGAAGAGTCATCCTCGCGATGCCCTTGATTCGAGCGGGCGCCTCGTCGACGCCTTTGCCAACGAGGAGCCGCGCCTGGCCTGGCTTGCCACCTGGCGCGCGCACTCGTTGTCCGACGGGAACCGGGTGACGGCCAGGTCGATGAAGGCACGCACCTTCGGGCTCAGATAGCGGCTGCTCGGGTACACCGTCGCCGTCAGGTGACGGCCATCTGTCGCGAGCGACAGATGCGCTGATCAGCGGCCGCCGTCGTCGTCGTCGCCGTCGTCGCCGCGGCACTTCACCTTGTTCACGCGCAGCCCGGTCTGCTCGAGCAGCGCCAGTTTGATGAGCTTGGCCATGCCGGCCACTTCGGCTTTCAGCGCGAACGTGGTCGCGCCAGCCTCGAGGCAGCAGGTCCCGGGGTAGTACTTGGTGCTGCCGCCGCCGAGCTCCTCGGCGAGTATCTTGCGCCGCGCCGGCGGGATCGGCTTGCGCGACAGCATCACCACCACCTTCTTGCCCGACTTGGCCACCAGCGCGTGCATCGTCTCGCCCCTGGCGACGAGCTTCAGCAGCGGCTTCAGCTTGGTCGTCAGCAGCTCGGGCGACTCCTCGTCGTCGTCGTCTTCGTCGTCGTCCTTCTTCTTCGCCGCGGCAGCCTTGGCCTTCTGCTCTTTCTCGTGCTCGGCCTTGGCCTTCTCGATGCCACGCCGCTGCGCATCGACGGCGTCGAGCATCTCGCCGAGGTACTTCGCCGCCGCCTGCACCGCCACGACTTCTTTAGCCTTCTTCGCCTGCGTGGCGAGCTTGGCGATGTCGTCGAGCGTTCGCAGCACCTCGTCGTGCTTATCCTCGTCCGCTCGCTTGAGCTGCGCGAGCGCCTTCAGCAGGCCGTTGTCCTTGACGTTGTTCTCTTTCGTCACGTCTTTCCAGCCGCTTTCGACGAGGAACTTGGAGGTGTTCATGGTGGGTCCTTCCGCGACGCACGCGTCTGCCGATCCGGCGTCGTGAGTTGCCTTGGTTCCATCGCAAACCCGGCGCGGAACCCGACAGCGCAAGCGCCATCGGCAGATGCTACGGCGCGGGCCCTGGGCCCGTCGAGCGGGGAAACAGCGAATCTTCAGATTCGCTCCAGCACGCGCGCCGGATGGGCGCGGCACAGTGATCCCGACCGCCCCGGCCCGGGGCCCCGTCCGGCTGGAGGCAGGGGTCTACGCCTACTTGCCGCCGGGCCCGTACAGCCATTCAATCCGGCCAGCGCCGCGCCGCGGCATTCCAGGCGGAGACACCGTGAACAAGACCCGGGTTGTGCATCGTTCCGACAGGTGGCCGGCCGCTGCCGGCCTGGCCCTCACCAGCCTGCTGTGCCACGGCCCGGCCTTCGCCGAGCCCGCGCAGACGCTGCTCGACGCCGTGGACCGGCAATCGGGCAAGTTTCTCGGTTGGTTTGCGGTGCTGGTGGCCGTCAGCACACTGGCCATGGCGCTGGCCGAGGTGGTCAAGGCCGTATTCGACCTGCGACGCCACTTCCACCAATGGCGCTTGCAACGCTGGCTGGGTGAGCGCCATGCCGAGGTGCTGCCCGAGCTGCTCTACCTGGCCATCGGCACGCGCGACCATGAAAGTGTGCTGTGCGGCCAGGACCTGCCGAAGATGATGGGGCAGATGCAGGCCGCGGCCCGCGTGGCGCTGGACTACCCGGAGCACTTTCCGAAGCTCTACGGCTTTCTCGTCAGCACCGATGTCGGCGCCGCCGTGCATCCATCGGACAAGGACCCCGAGACCTGGAGCCGCAGCGCGCGCCACTCACGCGCCGGTGGTGTGACCCCCGGCGTGGCCGACGCTGCGCCGCCGCCCTCGCCGGCCGACGCGGCCCAGGCCGCACAGGCCCGCGCCCGCCTGAGCAACCTCGTCTCGCGCAAGCTCGACGGCTTCCAGCTGCGCACCGAGTACTGGTGGGCGCGCGACAACCAGCTGCTGGCCACCGTGATCAGCATCGTGGTGATGTGGAACGCCGTCGGCATGGCCAGCCCCGACGCGGACTGGGTCCTGAAACTCATGCTGGGCCTGCTCGGCGGACTGCTGGCGCCGTTCATGAAGGACCTGACCCAGTTCGTCAGCGCGGTGAAGTCCGGCGTGAAGACGTGACGCGCGTCGTCGATCTGAGCTTCCGCGCCGATGCCGCTGGTGGCGATGTCGCCGACGCGACGTTCAGCGAACAGGGCCAGCCCATCACCGTCGACCGGCTGCAAGGCGACGGCCACCTCATCGTGCTGCTGCATGGCTTCAACGTCAGCCTGGCCGATGGGCAGAAGAGCTACGGCCTCCTGCTCGACCGCCTGGCCAGTCTGGCACCGCCGGGGCTGGACTGGGCTTTCGGCGCCACCGTGTTGCGCGTGTTTTGGCCGGGCGACGCCAATTGGGGCATCTTCAGCGCCGCGGCGTACCCCTCGGCGATCCCCAAGGCCAACGATTGTGGCCGCCGGCTGGCGCTTCTGCTCGACGAGCTGAGCCGCTACAGCCCGCCCGAGTTGCTGGTCGACCTGCTGGGCCACTCGATGGGCAATCGTGTCGCCTTGCAGACCTTCAACGACCTGGCCGGCAACGGCCGCGTACGCCTGCGCCGCGGCCTGCACATGGCAGCCGCCGTATCGATCTGGCAACTCGAGGACGGCCAGCAGGCGATGCATGGCGGCCTGCAGCGCGGCCTGCAGGGCTTCGGCGTCACCAGCGTGCATTCGGCGGGCGACATGGTGCTCTCGGTAGCGTTCCCGGTCGGCGAGTCGCTGAAGTCATCCACGCAGGGCTTCATGCCGGTGGCCCTGGGTCACCAGCACTGGAGCGCCGGCGACGGCCTGAATGGCCTGCTGCAAGTGACCCGCGACAGCCTCGGGCATGGCGACTACTGGGGCAAGCTCGACACGCAGCTGATCCACGACGCGCTGGACCTCAGCCCCAGCGTCGCGCGGCAGCTCACGCGCGCCGTGCTGACACAGGCCGACGCGTTGGTCTACCAAGGCCCGCCGTCGCGCGACACGCCCTCGCGCACCGCGGGCGATGGCCTGCTGGCCTGAGGTCGTTCGAGCTGACCTGACAACGGTGGCAGGGCGCTCCGGCCGAGCTACTTCTTCGAGCTCGGCCTGCGGATGATCGTCGTCTTCTGAAACCAGGCCTGTTGCATGCGGTTCAGGAAGTTCGGGTCGATGTCGAACCCCGACTTGTCTCCGATGACCGACTCATTTCCGCACCTGGGGCAGAGGGCGGTTTCTGCGTTCGGTGCCTCGGGATCGTCGAAGTTGTCCATGTTCAGGCCGCTCCACGCGACGATCTCGGACGGCGCGAACATCTGCGTGCAATGGAAGCAGCCGCAGACGCTGCTGGCCTCGAGTTCGGCACGATTGTTCGACGTATGGTGCTGCGCCGCGAGGAGTTCGTTCATGTTCGAGTTGCCGTGTACGGAGGTGTGAGGCCCGACGTTCGAGCCGAGTAGACCGCGGCAGCGCGGCAGGGCTGGCCGCGCTGCGGATGATGACCGAAATTGCCGCCCTGCGGCCAGCCTGCCGGGCAATGAGCTTCGA
>JANNQO010000279.1:0-9539 GCA_031400795.1 Rubrivivax sp.
GACGGCCGCGCGCGAGAAGAACTTCGTGCTCGACAAGCCCGAACAATTCGATTCCGCATCCGGCATCGGCGTGCGCGGAACCATCGCCGGCAAAGCGCTGGCGCTGGGCAATACCTCGCTGATGGAGCAACTCGGCGTCGACGTGGCGCCGATGGCGGCACCGGCCGAGACACTGCGCGCCGAGGGTGCCAGCGTGATGCACCTGGCAGTCGATGGCCAGCTCGCGGGCTTGCTGGCCGTCTCCGACCCGGTGAAGGCGACCACGGCCGAGGCGCTCGCGACGCTGCGCAAGGCCGGCATCCGCGTCGTGATGGCCACCGGCGACGGCCTGACCACGGCGCGTGCCGTGGGGCAACGCCTGGGCATCGACGAAGTGCACGGCGAAGTGAAGCCCGCCGATAAGCTCAGGCTGGTCGAGAAACTGCAGGCCGAGGGCCGCGTCGTCGCGATGGCCGGCGACGGCATCAACGACGCACCGGCCCTGGCCCGCGCCGATGTCGGCATTGCCATGGGCACCGGCACCGACGTGGCGATGAACAGCGCGCAGCTCACGCTCGTGAAGGGCGACCTGCGCGGCATCGCCACGGCCACCGCGCTGTCGGTGGCGACCGTGGCCAACATGAAGCAGAACCTGGCCTTCGCCTTCGTCTACAACGCGCTCGGCATTCCTCTTGCCGCCGGGCTGCTTTACCCCTTCACCGGCTGGCTGCTGTCGCCCATGATCGCGGCGCTGGCGATGAGCCTGAGCTCAGCGTCGGTGATCGGCAATGCGCTGCGTCTTCGCAACGCGGCCATCGACCAGCACTAAAGGCTTCCGTCTCGAAGCGGGTCAACATGGGCTGCTACAGCGACCTGCCGCTATCGGCCACCCGCCAGGCCGCCAAGGAACTGCGATTGCCGCGCGCTGGGACGAGTTCGAGCTCGATGCCGATACGCCCGTCTGGCACCTGCCCGGCGAACGAACTAAGACCGGTCAGCCCATCAGCCCATCGACATTCCGCTGCCAACCATCGGCGTCGAATGGCTGCGCGAGCTGTACAGGCTGGCGCTCGACTCGGACTGGGTGCTGCCGGCGCGCAAGATGCAGAGCCGCATGCTGCCGTACATCCGCGCATCGACCATCGGTGTCGAGATGGGCAAGGTCAAGCATGGCCTGGCGCACTTCACCACCCACGACTTCCGGCGCACCGCGCGCACGCACCTTGCTGCGCTTGGCGTCGATCCGAATGTGGCCGAGCGCTGCCTGAACCACAAGCTCAAGGGAGTGGAAGGCATCTACAACCGCCACGACTACTTCGCCGAGCGCAAGGTGGCGCTGGAGGGCTGGGGGCAGCTGCTGGAGCAGCTCGAACAGGGTGAAAGCGCGAAGGCGATCTCCATCGTTGCATCGCGACGGGTGGCGGCTCGAGCCAGCGCTGCCTGCACGCGCACGCACCACGTCAGCGTGCCTTCTTAGCCCGCTTTGGTAACCGCTGCTGACCGATGGACAACGCCGAAGTGACTGTATATACTCTTATTGTATATATGCCAGGAGCCGGCTGTGGCCAACAAGACTGCAAAGCTGTTTGTGAATGGTGGCAGCCAGGCGGTGCGCCTGCCGGCCGAGTTCAGGTTCGACGGTTCGGACGAGGTCTACATCCGTCGCGATGCCGTCACCGGCGATGTGATCCTGTCGGCCAGGCGGACCAGCAACGCTTGGCGCGATTTCTTCGCGCTCCGCGACCAGGTCGACGTGCCAGCTGACTTCATGAGTGACCGCCCGCTGAATGAACCGCTGAAGCCGCGAGAGTTCTTCGAGGACCGGTGATGCCGCTGTACATGCTCGACACCGATACGGTGAGCTATCTCGTTCGAGGCAAAACGCCGGCCCTCGACGCTCACGTGGCGACGGTTTCGCCGAAGCACTTGTGCATTTCGGCCGTGACGCGCGGCGAGTTGCTGTACGGCCTCAAGCTCAAGGACGGTGCGCACCGGCTCGCGCAATTGGTTGATCAGTTCCTGCTCCGCGTTCAGTGCCTGCCATGGGACGAGGCTGCTGCCACGCACTTCGCGTCGATCGCGGCCGATTTGCACAAGGCGGGAACGCCGATCGGCAGCATGGACGCGATGATCGCCGGACATGCCATGGCGACCGGCGCCGTGCTCGTCACGAACAATGCACGCTACTTCTCGAGGGTGGCCGGCCTCACGGTCGAGAACTGGTCTCAGGAGCATTGATTTGGGCTCCGGGGCGTGGCTGCCAAAGCCGCGACGAACGCGCCGCACTGGAGCTGTTGCAGCCGTTGCTGCAACGCCTTGGCGAACGAGCAACGCTGGCGCTGTCCGACGACGCCGACCACTCGTTCCACGTCAGGGCGCGAAGTGGCCGGACCGATGCGCAGACGCTGGAAGCGATGCTCGACGCGATGGTGGACTGGGTGCGTCGCTTCAGTTCTCGAAGAAAAAACGGTCAGCGCGGGACATCGAGTAGCCTTGGCGCCGATCCCATGGAAACCCCCGGCAACCTCTTCTGCGTCGCCGCGCCCAGCGGGGCGGGCAAGTCCAGCCTCGTGAAGGCGCTGCTCGAGCTCGACTCGCACCTGGTGGTCTCGGTCTCGCACACCACGCGCGCGCCGCGCGGGCAGGAGCAGCATGGCCGCGAGTACTGGTTCATCGACGAAGCCGAGTTCCGCGCGATGGTCGAACGCGGCGAGTTCTTCGAATGGGCCACCGTGCACGAGCACCTGTACGGCACCTCGCGCCGCGCCATCGCCGACCGCCTGGCGCGCGGCGAAGACGTGATCCTCGAGATCGACTGGCAGGGCGCCCTGCAGATCAAGCAGCTGTTCGAGCACGCGGTGCTGATCTTCATCCTGCCGCCGAGTTGGAACGAACTGCAGCAACGCCTGACGCGGCGCGGCGAAGACCACCCCGAGGTCATCGCCACGCGCATGGCCAACGCCCGCGAAGAGGTGGCTCAGGCCCGGCACTTCGACTTTGTTATCATCAATGCCCTGTTCGAGACGGCCCTTTTCGACCTGAAAACCGTCGTCCACTCGCAGCGGCTCAAGTACGCCGCCCAGCGCCGCAACAAGTCCCAGGTGTTCGCCGCGCTCAACCTGATCTGAGAACCACCACACTCCATGGCCCGCATCACCGTCGAAGACTGCCTGCAACGCATCCCGAACCGCTTCCAGCTGGTGCTGGCCGCCACCTACCGCGCGCGCATGCTGAGCCAGGGCCACGCGCCCAAGATCGAGACCAAGAACAAGCCCGGCGTGACGGCGCTGCGCGAAATCGCTGCCGGCGAGGTAGGCATCGAGATGCTGCGCAAGGTGCCTCTCTGAGCGTCGCGCTGTCCCTTTGCTGACACAGGGCGCCTTGACGGCGCCCTGTTCATTTCTGCCGCTGCGCTAAATTCGGGCGATGGGTCTTCGCGAACTCGCCGCCGAACTGCTGCCCGCTGCCTTGCAGGGGCTGCAGCGCGCGAGCCCGGCGCAGACCGCGACGCCCACTGAAGCCTCGTCGTTCGACGCGCTGGCGGCCAAGCTCGGCTACCTGAGCAAGCCCGACCTGAAGCAGGTGCGCGAGGCCTACAAGTTCGCCGACGCCGCGCACCTGGGCCAGTTCCGCGCCGGTGGGCTGCCCTACATCACGCACCCGATCGCGGTGGCCGGTCTGTGCGCCGACTGGAAGCTCGACGTGCAGGCCATCATGGCCGCGCTGATGCACGACACCATCGAGGACCAGGGGGTCACGAAGATCGAATTGATCGAGAAGTTCGGCGCACCCACCGCCGACCTCGTCGACGGCCTCACCAAACTCGACAAGCTGCACTTCTCGAACCGGCTCGAAAGTCAGGCCGAATCGTTCCGCAAGATGCTGCTGGCGATGGCGCGCGACGTGCGCGTGATCCTCGTCAAGCTCGCCGACCGGCTGCACAACATGCGCACGCTGGACGCGATGGCGATGAACAAGCGCCAGCGCACCGCACGCGAGACGCTGGACATCTTCGCGCCGATCGCGCACCGCCTGGGCCTGAACCAGACCTACCGCGAGCTTCAGGAGCTCTCGTTCGAGCACCTCTACCCGTGGCGGCATGGAGCGCTTTCCAAAGCCTTGCAGCGCGCGCGCGGCAACCGGCGCGACATCGTCGAGCGCGTGCAGGCCGAGCTGCTGAAGGCCTTCGCCGCGCAGAAGATCAAGGTGCAGGCCTCGGGCCGCGAGAAGACCGTGTATTCGATCTACCGCAAGATGCGCGAGAAACACGCCGGCTTCGCGCAGGTCAACGACATCTTCGGCTTCCGCCTCGTCGTGCCCACGCTGCCCGAGTGTTACCTGGCGCTCGGTGTGCTGCACCAGCTGTACAAGCCGGTGCCGGGGCGCTTCAAGGACTACATCGCGATCCCCAAGGCCAACGGCTACCAGAGCCTGCACACCACGCTGGTGAGCCCGCTGGGCACGGCGGTGGAGTTCCAGGTGCGCACCGAGGCGATGCACGCGGTGGCCGAAAAGGGCATCGCCGCGCATTGGCTGTACAAGAGCAACGACAAGTCGGGCACCGACCCGCAGCAGCTCGGCGCGATGTGGCTGCAATCGCTGATGGACATCCAGCACGAGACGCGCGATTCGGCTGACTTTCTCGAGCACGTGAAGATCGACCTGCATCCCGATGCGGTGTACGTCTTCACGCCGCAAAGCAAGATCCTCGCGTTGCCGCGTGGCGCCACCCCGGTGGACTTCGCCTATGCCATCCACAGCGACGTGGGCGACCATGCGGTGGCAGCCAAGGTCAACGGCGAGGCGGTGGCGCTGCGCACCGAGCTGAAGAGCGGTGACGTGGTGGAGATCATCACCGCGCCTGGTGCCAAGCCCAACCCGGGCTGGCTGAACGCGGTTCGCACGGGCCGCGCGCGCTCCAAGATTCGCCACTACCTGAAGACGATGGAGTCGGAAGAGTCGCGCGCTTTGGGCGAAAAGATGCTGGCGCAGGCCTTGCGTGCCGAGGGCCTGCTGATGCCACCCTCCGACCCCAGCGACACGGCCGCCACCGCGCTGTGGCACCAGCTCGCGAAGTGGAGCGGCAACCGGAGCCGCGGCGACCTGATGATCGACATCGGCCTGGGCCGCAAGATCGCGATCATCGTTGCCAAGCGCCTGGCGCAGCTGCTGCGCGAGCAAGGCACCAGGCCCGACGCGGTGACACTGACGCTGGGCCGCTACGCCGCCGACGACGCCGCCGCATCACAGGGCGCTGTGCTGGTGGACGGCAGCGAAGGCGCTTCGGTGCAGCTGGCGCCGTGCTGCCGGCCGATCCCCGGCGACCACATCGTCGGCTACCTCGGCCGCGGCGAAGGGCTGCTCGTGCACACCGCCGATTGCCACACCGGCAAGCGCTTGTTCGAGCGCGACAGCGAGCGCTGGATCCCGGTGGCGTGGAGCGACGAGCCGACACGCCCCTTCGAGACCAGCATCGTCGTGCTGGTGGAAAACGGCAAGGGCGTGCTGGCGCAGGTGGCGGCGTCGATCGCCTCCGCCGAGGCCGACATCACGCACTTGGACATGGGCCAGGAGCCTGCGCAGGAAACCGCCGAGCTGCGCATCTTGATCGGCCTGCGCGACCGCCAGCACCTGGCCGATGTGATCCGCACGCTGCGGCGGAACAAGGCGGTGTTGCGGGTGTGGCGGGTCAGGCCTTGAGTTCGACCCGGCGCGGACCGACCGCAAGCATGCGCTCGGTCCCTCTGCCAGGTGTTGAACCGTCCGCAGGGACGGTTCAACGTCCGGGCTCGGGGTAGTTCACCTCGAGCACCTCGATCTTCTCGGTGCCCGCGGGCGTGACCAGCAGCACTTCATCGCCTTCGCGCGCTTTCAACAGCGCCCTTGCGATCGGCGCGATCCAACTCACCTCGCCGTGCAGGCTGTCGGCCTCGTCGATGCCCTTGATGGTGATGGTGCGCTGTTCGCCACGCGCGTTGGCGTAGAGCACGGTGGCGCCGAAGAAGATCTGGTCGAGGCCGTGGTGCGCCGAAGGATCGGCGACCTCGGCGATGTCCAGCCGCTTCGTGAGGAAGCGGATGCGGCGGTCGATCTCGCGCAGCCGCCTCTTGCCGTAGATGTAGTCGCCATTCTCCGAGCGGTCGCCGTTCTTCGCGGCCCAGGAGACGGTCTCCACGACCTTCGGACGCTCAACGTCCAGCAGCGTCATCAGCTCTTCGCGCAGCCGCCGGTAGCCTGCAGGCGTGAGGTAGTTGCGCGTGCCGGCAGGCAGCGGTGGCAGGCCGGGGCTGTCGTCGTCGTCATCGCCGCCGGCATCGTCGCCGTCGCGCTCGCGGGTGAAGGCTTTGTTCATGGTCGGCGTGGGGATTGTGCGATGCCGCTACAGTCCTCGGACGTTTCGATTGGTGGAGCAAGACGATGAGCGCGATGAACCTGCTCGAACAGCTGTTGAAGTCCGGCACCAGCGCGCTGGGCGGCGTGGGCCAGACAGCGTCCGGCAAGAAAGACCTGCTCACCGGCGCTGCCGCCGGGGGCGCGCTGGCCCTGCTGCTGGGCAGCCGGCGCGGACGCTCGATCGGGGGTACGGCCTTGAAGTACAGCAGCGTGGCGGCACTCGGCGCGCTGGCGTATCAGGCGTACCAGAACTGGCAGGCGCAACAGACTCAGCAGCAGCCCGGCAGCGCCGCGCCGCCCGCCCCCGCGCAGAGCCTCGAGCGGCTGCCCGCCCCGCAGGCCGAACAGCAAGGCCAGGCGATGTTGAAGGCGATGATCGCCGCGGCCAAGTCCGATGGGCATCTGGACGAGCGTGAGCGGGGGCTCGTCGAGGCCGAGTTGCAGCGCCTGGCCGACCCGTCGATGCGCGCCTGGGTCGAAGCCGAACTGCGCAAACCGCTCGACCCGGCCGATGTCGCCGCGGGCATCACCTCGCCCGAGCGGGCGGCCGAGGTCTACGTGGCGAGTCTGATCGTTGTCGACGAGAAGACGGCGATGGAATGTGCCTACCTCGACGCGCTGGCGCGCGAACTGCGCTTGCCCGCGGCGCTGAAGGCCGATCTCGAAGCGCGCGCCGCCGCGCAATGAATCACGCGATCCCGATGACCTTGTGCGTCTGCACGCTCAAGCGCCAGCGCGGGTGCGCGAGGCAATAGGCCACTGCCTGCTCGGTGTGCCGGCGTTTCAGCAGCCCGTCCATCGGCTGCAGGAAGAAGTGCCGGAAGTCCAGGCCCTCGAATCGTTCGGGCATCGCCAGCGGCTGCGGGTAGACGAGCTTCAACTCATGACCGCGCGTCAGCACGAGCGGCGCATCGGCCTTCGGGCTGACGCAGATCCAGTCGAGGCCGGTCGGCGCAGGCTGCGTGCCGTTGGTTTCCACCGCGACTTCGAAGCCTTTGGCATGCAGCGCTTCGATCGCCGCTTCGTCGAGTTGCAGCAGCGGCTCGCCGCCGGTGCACACCACCAGCGGCCGGCCGCCCGACGCGCCAGGCCAGTGGCCAGCCACCGCATCGGCCAACTCGGCGGCGAGCGCGAACTTGCCGCCGCCCGGGCCATCGGTGCCGACAAAATCGGTATCGCAGAAGTTGCACACCGCCGCGGCGCGATCGGCTTCGCGCCCGCTCCACAGGTTGCAGCCGGCGAAGCGGCAGAACACCGCCGCGCGCCCGGTCTGCCCGCCCTCGCCTTGCAGCGTGTAGTAGATCTCCTTGACGCTGTAGGCCATGGCGATCAGGCGAGCAAAGCTTCGGCGCTGCGCGCCAACAACGCGCCGTGGCCCGGTGTTTCGTGCAGGTCGATGCGCTCCAGCATCGGCAGCCGCGGGCGTGCCTGTTCGGCGATCCATTGCACCAGCGCGCCGCAGTCCTGCGCAGGCAGGCCCGCCAGTTCGTACAGCGGCTGGTGATCGAGCTGCCGGAACACCGGGTCGAACAGCGACTTCACGTCGCCGAAGTCGACCACCCAGCCGAGCAACTCATGCAGCGGCGCACTCAGGTGCAGGCGCAGCTGGTAGGTGTGGCCGTAGGTGTGGCCGAGCAGGCCTTGTTCGCCTTGCACGGCGCTGTCCAGCGTGCATTGTTTCCAGATGCGGAAGAGCCGGCCGTCGTGCGTGGCGCCGCTGCTGCCGGTCTCGAACACCGTCACCCGTTCGAGGCCGGGCAGTGCCGGTTTCAGCGCCGCCCAGAGCCAGGCCGAGAGCATCTCGCTGGTCGGGTTGCCGAGCCCTTCGATGTGGTTCAGGCAGCGCTGGTGCAAGCGCCGGTGCAGCGGCGCCCAGGCCGCGTCGATCGCCTCATGTGAATGATTAGCAGCACATTGCAGCTGCACCGCGAAACCATGGCCGTGCATGCGCCCGCAGGCGTGGTGCAGCGGCACATGCGGCAGCCGGTGCGCGGCTTCGAAGCGATAGCGGCGCCAGTGCGACAAGCCCTCGGCGGTCCACGTGGCGCCATGGCAGGCGCCGCTGTGCAGCATCAAGAGTCGCGGTGGCACGGGCAGCCGCTGGACGATCCAGCGTGCGATGCCGCCATCGCTGGGGTTGCCGATCCGTTCGTTGAGCAGCGCGTGGTCGAGCGCGCTGGCGGCATCGGTGAGCGCCGACTGCCAAGCCTGCGCGGCCAGCGCTTGCGACGACACGCGCGCGTCCACCACGAAGCTGTGCCCGTGCAGCCGCGCCTTCAACAGCCCGGCGCCTTCGACGCGACGCGCGGCTTCGAAGCCGGCGCCGGCGTCCCAATCGAGCTGCCACGGCATCGTCGTCACACCGCGCCGAAGCGCCGCAGCAGCGGATCGGCCACGCCCGCCTCGGCAAAGCCCTTGGCGCGCAGCAGGCACGAATCGCATTGCCCGCACGGCCGTCCTTCGGGCCCGGGGTCGTAGCAGCTGCTGGTGCGCGCGTAGTCCACGCCCAGGCGCAGCCCTTCGCGGATGATGTCGGCCTTGGACATCGCGATCAACGGGCTGTGGATGACGAGGCGTTGCCGGCCTTCGACCCCCGCCTTGGTGGCCAGGTTGGCCATCGCCTCGAAGGCCGCGATGTACTCGGGCCGGCAATCCGGGTAGCCCGAGTAGTCGAGCGCGTTGACGCCGATGAAGATGTCGCTGGCATCCAGCGTCTCGGCCCAGGCCAGTGCGAAGCTGAGGAACACGGTGTTGCGCGCCGGCACGTAGGTCACCGGGATGCCTGCGCCCATCTCGGCAGCGCTGCGGCCCTTGGGCACGGCGATGTCGGCGGTGAGCGCCGAGCCGCCGAACTCGCGCAAGTCGATCTGCGCCACCACGTGTTTCACCGCGCCGAGCGAGCGCGCCACCACCTCAGCCGCCACCAGTTCGTGCTCGTGCCTCTGCCCGTAGCGAAAGCTCAGCGCGTACGGCAAGAAGCCGCGCTCGCGCGCGAGAGCCAGCACGGTGCTGGAGTCGAGGCCGCCGCTGAGCAGCACGACGGCAGGGCGGGATGAGGGCATCGTGAGGACGAAGTTGCTTTGATGCACAGGAACTACACAAACCGCGGCCGCAAAGAACAACGGGCTAGAAGCCGATGCCGCTAGCCCGTTGATTCTATTTCTGCG
>JANNQO010000280.1:0-51337 GCA_031400795.1 Rubrivivax sp.
TCAACGTCGACCCGCTCTTGCAGAAGCAGGCTGCGTGCATCAGCACGATGACCTACAACGAATACTGGCAGTTGATCGACGCCGGCATGAAGCCCGAGCAGCTGACCGTCTTCAAGTACGAAGACCAGGGTGTGGCCACGCTCGAGGACGGCCTGTACACGACCGAGAAGAACCTGGCCGATCCGAAGATGGCCGCGAACCTGGCCAAGTTCGTCAAGGCGTCGCTGAAGGGCTGGGACTTTGCGATCAAGAACCAGGCCGAGGCGGTGAAGATCGTGCTGAAGAACGACGCCTCGGGCGCACAGACCGAGAAGCACCAGGCACGCATGATGGGCGAGATCGCCAAGCTGGTGCAGGGTGGCTCGCTCGGCAAGCTCGACCCGAAAGCCTTCGACCGCACCGTGGCGACACTGATGACGGGCAAGAGCGACCCGGTGATCACGAAGAAGCCCACCGGCGCGAGCACCGATTCGGTGTGGATGGCAGCGCAGAAGTAGCCGCGCGTTGCAGTTCGAAGTCCTGAAGAGCCACGGCCTCGCCCGCCGCGGTCGGCTCGGGCTCGCCCACGGCGTGGTGGAGACGCCGGTCTTCATGCCCGTGGGCACCTACGGCACGGTGAAGGGCGTGATGCCGGCCTCTCTCGTCGAAATGGGCGCGCAGATCATCCTCGGCAACACCTTCCACCTGTGGATGCGGCCCGGGCTCGACGTGCTGAAGCAGTTTGGCAGCCTGCACCGCTTCGAGGCCTGGCA
The DNA here is from genome assembly GCA_031400795.1 of Rubrivivax sp. GTDB lineage: Bacteria > Pseudomonadota > Gammaproteobacteria > Burkholderiales > Burkholderiaceae_C > Rubrivivax. Next base: position 753 of record JANNQO010000280.1, read on the forward strand.
GCGGCCCATCCTCACCGACAGCGGCGGTTTCCAGGTCTGGAGCTTGGGCCAGATGAGGAAGATCAGCGAAGAAGGCGTGCGCTTCGCCTCGCCGGTGAACGGCGACAAGCTCTTCCTCACGCCCGAGGTGAGCATGCAGATCCAGACCGTGCTGAATTCCGACATCGTGATGCAGTTCGACGAATGCACGCCCTACGAGACCGGCGGCGTGCTCACCACCGAGCGCCCGGCACGCGAATCGATGGAGCTGAGCCTGCGCTGGGCGCAGCGCAGCCGCGACGAGTTCGCGCGGCTCGAGAACCCGAACGCCCTCTTCGGCATCGTGCAAGGCGGCATGTTCGAGAGCCTGCGCGAGGCCTCGATCGAGTCGCTCGTGCAGCTCGACTTGCCCGGCTACGCGATCGGCGGCGTCAGCGTCGGCGAGCCCAAAGAAGAGATGCAGCGCATCGTCGCGCACACGCCGCAGCGCTTGCCCGCGGACAAGCCGCGCTACCTGATGGGCGTGGGCACGCCGGAAGATCTGGTCGACGGTGTGGCCGCGGGCGTGGACATGTTCGACTGCGTGATGCCGACACGCAATGCGCGCAACGGCCACCTCTTCACGCGTTTCGGCGAGCTGCGCCTGCGCAACGCCCGCTTCAAGAGCGACGAACGGCCGATCGACGCGACCTGCGGCTGCCACGCCTGCGCGAACTTCAGCCGCGCTTATCTGCATCACCTCGATCGTTGTGGCGAGATGCTCGGGCCTATGCTGACCACGCTGCACAACCTGCACTTCTACCTGGGCCTGATGCGCCAAATGCGCCAGGCCCTCGACGAAGGCCGCTTCGACGCCTGGCGCGCCGCTTTCCGGGCCGACCGCTCGCTCGGCGTGTGATTCCACGACACCCGGCTTGGCGGGGGAGGCCCTCGCTGGGGATAATGCGCCACAGCATGACGGCAGCCCTTTCGTGATGAGCCAGCAGCGCGGCGCCCCGGCGGGCGTTCTTGCAGCACTGGCGCTGGCAGTGTTGGCCGCTTGCCAGACCCCGGCGACCGACAAACCCGCGCCCACTCCGGCAAAGGACGCTCCGGTGCCTGCCACGGCCGCGCCGCCGCCCGCGGCCCCCGTGGCGCCAACGCCTGCAGATCCGCCCCCGCCCAGCACCTTGAACGTACCGCGCCTGGTGGCCCTGGCCATCGAGTTGCTGGAAACCGGCAACGAAGAGCAGGCCAGCATCGAGCTGCAGCGCGCGTTGCAGGTCGACCCCAGCCACCGGCTGGCGCAGAACCTGATGCGCCAGATCACCGCCGACCCATTCACCACGCTCGGCCGCGAGTCGTTCCCCTACCGCGTGCAGTCCGGCGAGACCTTGTCGCGCATCGCCGGGCGGTTCCTCGGGGACGTGTACCAGTTCTACCTGCTGGCGCGCTACAACGACATCAAGGTGCCACGCCAGCTGGGCGGCGGGCAGTTGATCCGCATCCCGGGCAAAGCACCGCCGCCGCCCAGTGCCCCACCCCCCGATAGCGCCCAGCCGCCGGTTGCGGCACCGCGCCCGCCGGCGGGCCCGAGCCCGGCCGACGTGGCGCGACTCGAACGCGAGAAAGCCGAACGCGAACGCAGCCAGGCCATCCAACGCTTCACTCGCGCCGCGCGCGCCGCCTTCGCGCGGCAGGACCTGAACACCGCCATCCAGCAGTGGGACCAGGTGCTTGAACTCGACCCCGGCAACGCCACCGCCCGGCTGGAACGCCAGCGCGCGGTGGAGTTGAAGGAGCGGCTGGGCAAGGTGAAGTGATCTCAGCCGACGGACTTCCTCGACCCGCTGTCCGGCGCACGATGGCGAGCGACTTCAGGAAGCCGGCAGAGGTGCGATACCTTTCCGCGTTGCAGGTAGCGGGCCTGGCGTAAGGCGGTTCAAGAGCAGGCGCGCGCCTTCGTGCCGGGGCACCAGGCGCAAAGCCTGGCGCAGAGCGGCCACCGCGTCGCCGCGTCGCTCGGCGGGCAGCGACTGAGCCCGCTTGACATGCAGATCGGCGAGCTGGCGGCGCAACGCGGGGTCGGCCTCCGGCGCTTCCACGGCCCGTGTCAGCACCTGGATCGCACCGTCGACCTCGCCTTGAGTGGCGAGCAGCGTGGCGTGTTCCGAAGCGATGCGCTCGCCGGGCCGCTCACTCACCGAGCTGAGCCGATGAATGATGCTTTTCGAGAAGCGGCCCAGCCATTGCCGCTCGTTGCGCTCGCGCTCGATACCACGCAGCGCTTCGGCGGACGCGGCGTGTTCGGGCTCCAGCGCGAGCAATTGCAGGTAGGCGCGTTGCGCCCGGTCGAGATCACCACGGCGCTGTGCGTCGCGGCCCAGCGACCAGGCCTCCTGGCTGCGCGCTGCAACCAGGCCACGCAGCCGCACCAGGTGCGCCCGCTGCGCTGCCCGCGCCGGCTCGTCGGATGCGGCCAGCGCCAGCGCCTCGCGCGCCCACAGGGCCTCGGCCAGGCGGCCCTGCTGCTCGTCCTGCTCGGCTTGTGCCAGCCAGCGCCGCTGGAAGGCGATGCGCGGGTCGGGCACAGCAGCCACCGGCGCTGGCGGCGGCGGATCGTCCGGCGGCAGTGTGACCGCCGACGGCGGAGCTGCGGCACAGCCGGCGAGCAGCAGCAACGCCGCAACCACGCCGGGCCGCTTCAAGGTGCACCCCACGCGCGTACCGTCTGCAGCCGCGACTTGAAGGCCTCGAGCTCCAGGTCGCCGAAGATCATCGTGCGGCGCAGCATCAGCGGCTGCGCGAAGAAGGCGTTGCCGCCCGGCATCACCGTGGCGCCAAGTTCGAAGCCTTGGCGCACGGCGCTGTCGAGCACCGTGCCGTTGGCGTCGCCATACGGCCAGGCGATGTGCTGCACCAGCGCACCGTCGATGCGCCGGCCGAGCAGCTCGCGCGGCACGCGCATCTCGGTGTCGATGGCCTGGCGGTAGCGCGCTTCGTCTTCATTCGCGCCGCGCTCGATCAGATTGCGGTGCGTCTTGGAATGCGATTGCACGTCCACCAGGCCGGAGCGCTGCAGCTCCTGCAACTGCGGCCACGACAGCGCGTCGGGCGCGCCAATGAAGTCGGTGTAGACGAACAGCGTGGCCGGGAAGCCGTATTTCTTCAGCAGCGGGAAGGCATGCCGATACACCGACTCGTAGCCGTCGTCGATGGTGATGACCACGGTGCGCGGCGGCAGCGGCCGGCGCGCCTCCAGAAAACCGCGCAGCTCGGCGAGACGGATGACGCGGTAGTCGTTCTTCGCCAGGAACTCGAGCTGCTGCGCGAAGGTCTGCGGCGTGACCGTCATCTTCGACGCCGGGTTGCCGAAGCGGTGGTAGCACAGGATCGGCACGGTCTGGTAGCGCTCGGCCCACACACCCACGGCGTTGCGCGGGGCCAGCGGCACGGCCAGGGCGACGCCGGGCGCAGGCCCGGCCTGGATGGCACCGGGCGCAGGCCCGGCCTGGACTGCACCGGGCATCGGCTCGGCGAGCCGGTTCGCTTCGGCGACGGTCCAGTCCAGCGTGGCTTCCTTCAGAAAGCGCCGTGCGATGCCGCGCCAGCTGTCACCGGCGACCGGCAGGTACAGCAGCAGCCGGGCGTTGCGCGCGAGCACCTCGCCACCGGCTTCGGCGTACGGCGCACGAGGCGCCGCCGCGGGCGCTGCGGCCGGTGCCGCCGGGGCGCGCGGCAGCGGCGGCGCCGGCGCCACGAACTCGCGTGTGGCACAGCCCGCGAGCGCGAGCGCGAACCAGGCCGGTGCCAGCGCCATCAGCAGCTGGCGCATGCGATCAGCGCATCGGCTTGGGGGTGGTGGACGGCAGTGCGGCGGCGGGCGTGGCCGGCCGCGACGCGTCGCCTCCGGCGTGGCGGTCTTGCAGGGCCTGGGCCATGGCGTCGAAATCGGCGTACAGCAGTCCGAACTCGTCATTGCGTTTTTCGCCGATGCGGTGCGACAGGTGACCCTTGCTGATCTCGCCCAGCGATTCGCTGAGCAGCTTGACGGGTTTGGCAAACCATTGCGCGAGGAAGAACATCGCCACCGCCACCGCGGCGATGGTAACGACCACCAGCACCACCATCAACGTCACCGACAGCTGGAGCACCTGGGTGAGCGGACGCTCGTGGATGCCCAGGTAGACCTGGCCGACGCGCTTGTCCTGGAAGGTGATCGGCGCTTCGAAGCCGAGCACTCGCTCGTCGCCGGCCGAAAAGCGCGTGGCCAGCACGCCGCGCGGCAGGCTGCCCAGTGCCTCGCCGGGCGGTGCGCGATAGGGCTGGCCGACGCTGCCCGTGACGCTGGCCGCGCGCACGACACCGGTGAGGTCGACCACCGCCATGCGCTCGAAGGTGCCGGTCTTCATCATCTCCTGCAGCGCGATCTCCACCGCCTCCCAGTCTTCGCCGAGCGCCGCGGCAGCGTTCTGCGCGGCGATGAAGCGCGCCAGCGAGGCGCCGTTGTCGGTGACCTGGGCCATCATCGCCGCCTGCTGGCGCTGCGTGATCAGCGTGGCCGTGGCGCCCATCACCACGGCGACGATGGCCGCCATCGCCAGCGCCCACTTTACGCGCAGCGGCACGATGCGCGGGCGGCTCGCCTCGCGCGCCGCTTCGTCGATCTCGCCGCGAACGCGGCCCAGCGCATCAAGCAGTTCCTGCCCGCTTTGGTAGCGCTGCGCGGCTTGCTTGGCCAGGCAGCGGTCGATGACGCGGCGCAGCGAGCCCGGTACGTCCTTGCGCGTCTTGTCGATCGGCGGCGCTTCTTCGTTGACGATCTTGGTGGCCACCGCAACCACGCTGTCGCCACGGAACGGGCGCGCGCCGGTGATCATCTGGTACAGCACGATGCCCACCGAGAACAGGTCGCTGCGCCCGTCGAGCTTCTCGCCCTTGGCCTGCTCGGGCGACATGTACTGCGGCGTGCCGATGATGTCGCCCTGGCGCGTTTTCATCTCGCCGGTGCCGGTGCCGCCTTCGATGTGCGCGATGCCGAAATCGGTGACCTTGATGGCGCGCGAGGAGGCGTCGCGCATGATGTTGCCGGGCTTGATGTCGCGGTGCACGATGCCGCGCTTGTGCGCGTAGTCCAGCGCCTTGGCCAGCTGCATGCCCACCGTCACCGCTTCGCGCACCGGCAGGCATTTCAGCTCTTCGAGTTCGCGCGACAGGGTGTTGCCGGCGAGCAACTCCATCGCCATGTAGGGCCGGCCGTCGATCTCGCCGACATCGTGTACCACTGCGATGTTGGGATGCGACAGGCCGCCGGCTGCGCGCGCCTCGCGCAGGAAGCGCATGCGGCAATCGGCATCGGCGCACAGCGCGGCGTGCAGGAACTTGATGGCCACGTCGCGGCTGATCTGCGGATCGTGGGCGCGGAACACCGAAGCCATGCCGCCGCGGCCCAGGCGCTCGTGAACCTGGTAGCGGCCGACCTGCGTGACCACCGCTTCGCCGTCGGCACCCGTACCGCCGGCGCCGGGCAGCGTGGACAGGCTCTTCGCGGGGCTGGTCAAGGGGGTGGGCACCGACCGGGAGGCCGACGAACCGGAAGAACCCAACGAATGATGCAGCTTGCGCACTTTGTCCAGCTGCGCCGCGCTCAACAGCACGGTGGGCGCGAAGGTGGGGTCGGTTGAGCCAGCGGCGTCAGCCGGGTCGGTGGGCTCGGCGGCGGGCTCGGCCTGCGCGCGGCCGGCTGCGACCGAGGCCGGCAACGCCCCCGGGCGCGTCGTGTCGCCATCGTCCCCCTCCTCCACGCTCATCGAATGCACTGCCATCTCGTTGCCAATGTTGCAGATTTCACATCATGCGCCAGGCGCCGCGGGCACGCCATCCCTCGATGGTGGGTCGGCTACTGGCAGGGTAGGGGTGCGGATCGGGGCGATGCAGGCCGATCCAGGTATCGCTCGAGCACGATCTACGTACCGGCACGGGTGTCTGTGGCAATCGGCGGGGCCATGCTGCGCTGACGATGGCAGATCTGTTTCGGCACCCCACGTGCGGTGCACCGCCGGCCGGGCGCGTCGACGCCCTGCTGCGGGCGTTGGCGCGGCATGGCCTGCCCTGCGAGACCACGGCGCCGGGGCCGGGCTTGTTGATGTTCGCTACCGGCGGCGCTGCTGCGTCGGCCGACCCCGTGCTGCATGAGCGGCTGCGCGACGCCAGCCGCAGCGGCGCGGCACGCATCGTCGCCGTGCACCTGGGCGATGGCGAGCTGTGCAGCGCGCGGCATTGGTCGCTGCTGGCGGCCGGCGCTGCCGATGTCATCGACGGCCAGAACCCCGACGAGGCGGCCGCGATGCTGGCAGCGCGCGTGCAGCGCTGGGCGCAGATCGACGCGCTGGTCGCTTCGCCGCTGGTCAAAGAGCATCTGGTCGGCGACAGCCCGGCCTGGCAGCGCCTGGTGCGCCAGGCCGTCGAAGTAGCCGCCTTCAGCGACGCCGGCGCGCTGATCGTCGGCGAAAGCGGCACCGGCAAGGAACTCACCGCGCGGCTCGTGCACACGCTGTGGAGCCGCGGCCGCCAGCGCGACGGGCAGCAAGCGCCGTTGGTCGTGCTCGACTGCAGCACCGTGCAGCCTGAACTGGCCGGCAGCGAGTTCTTCGGCCACGAGCGCGGCGCCTTTACCGGCGCCAGCGCGCCGCGCGACGGCGCTTTCGCGCTCGCCGATCGCGGCACACTGTTCCTCGACGAGGTGGGCGAGCTGCCCGCAGCGCAGCAGGCGCAGCTGCTGCGCGTGATCCAGGAGCGTTCGTACAAGCGGATCGGCGGCAGCGCCTGGCAGCGCAGCGAGTTCCGCCTGGTCTGCGCGACGAACCGCGAACTCGACGCCGAAGTGGCGCGTGGCGCCTTTCGCAGCGATCTGTACTGGCGCATCGCCGGCTGCATCCTGCGCATGCCGTCGCTGCGCGAGCGCCGCGAAGACATCCTGCCGCTGGCGCAGCGCTTCCTGGCCGAAGCCTTGGCCACGCCGCCAGCCAAGCCGCCGCAGCTACAGCCGGCGGTGCGCGAGCACCTCGAGCAACGCCCCTACCCCGGCAACGTGCGCGAGCTGCGTCAGTTGATGCAGCGCATCGCGGCCCGGCATGTCGGCGACGGGCCGATCACGGTCGGTGACCTGCCGGACGACGAGCGCCCCGGCGACATCGCCGCAGCGCCGCCCGACTGGCGCCATGCCGGGTTCGACGATGCCATCCAGCAAGCGCTGCGCCTGGGCGTCGGCCTGCGCGACATCAGCGCCCAGGCCGCCAACACCGCGATCCGCATCGCGGTGGGCGAAGAAGGCGGCAACCTGCAACGCGCGGCGCGGCGGCTGGGCGTTACCGACCGGGCGCTGCAGATGCGGCGCGCCGGGGGCCAATGAGCCCCCGGGCCACTCCCAAGGCGAAGACCGGAGTGCGCAGCACGAAGGTACAACGACCCACCGCCTTTCACGACTGGCCCGCCCAGCTGAGGCCCGTGACGCCCAGACGTGCCATCCGCAGCCCGTAGGCGTAGCCCGAGCGCACCTGGCTCCAGGTGGGCGCGCGCGAATCCTCCCACCAGCGTGGCGGCGGGCGCCCGCCGGGCAGGTCGCGCAGGTTGCCGAAGTTGCGGCAGCCCACACCGTTGAGTCCGAAGGCGCTGTTCGCTTCCAGCGTCAGCACACGGTCGCTCGGAACATGGTGGGCCACGATGATCATCGTGTGGCCGCCTGTGCTGCTGCGCCAGCCTTGCACCAGCGACCAAGGCGCTGGCGCGGCGCCGTCGGCGATCGCTGTGCCCAGGCCCGACTGGACCATCGCCGTGATGGGCGAATAGCGGTCGGAGAAGTCGGCGGGAATCATCATCAGCCCATGCAGGGCGCTGCTCCAGCGGAAGCCCGGTCCCACGTGACGCGCCGCCGCCGTGACGATGAGCGCCTCGGCAAAGCAGCAGCAGTTGGTCGAGGCCGGCGGTGCCAGCGGCACACTCACGCCGGGCAGCGGCCAGGGGTAGCGCGGGTAGTCCAGGCTGTAGGTGTAGCCGGCGAAGGTCGGCAGCAGCGACGTGAGCGCCGATTCGGGCAGCACGATTTTCGACCGCGGCGGTGTCACCGGCGCGGGGGTGCCGACCGGCGGGGCAACCGGCGTGCCGCTGTACCCAGGCGGCTGCCCGGCCCCCGCCGCGATCAGCGCCGCTTCGGTGATCGGCCCGACGATGCCGTCCACGCCGAGGCCCTTCTTCGATTGGAAGCTGCGCAGCGCAGATTTGGTGAGCGTGCCGCTGATGCCGTCGACCACCAGCTTCGCGCCGAGCAGTCGGTTCAGCGCTTGCTGCACCCACTGGATGTAGGCACTGCTGCTGCGCTGGACTTCGCTGTCTTCTTCACCGTCCCACTCGAATTCGAAAAGCTCGCCGGAGGAGGTGCCGCCGCAGGCGGGGCAGCGGCAGCGAGCCTGCATCCGCCGACGAACGTCGGCGCGGTCTGCAATCGTGTTCATGGTCGTCCTCCCTTTCAACGTGGCACGCGGTCGAGAGCGTCGACAGCCTCGAAGGCCAGCGACATCGGTTCGGGGCGCGGCAGCCGCGGCTGCATCATGTGCAGCGAGGGTTGCGCGTAGCGGTCTTCGGCACGCCGCGTGTCGGTGATCGGCACGCTCAGGTCGACGCCGGTCACGGTGGCGTACGAGTGCATGTAGCTGCGCGCCTCGGCCGTCCAGTAGCGGGCGAAGTTCTTCGCCGTGGTGGCATCGTTTTGCACCGACCAATCGCCCCAGCGCACCGCTTGCAGCAGCTGCTCGCCGGTGGCGGCCAGCGTGTGGAAGTGGCTCACCGCCAGGTGCGGCGCCCAGCCCTGCAGCTGCTTCATCGTCTGCACCTGCGGGATCCAGGCCTCCGCGGTAGGCACCATGGCGCGGCCGCGCAGAAAGGCGCGCATCTCGTTGCGCGCAATCAGGTACTGGTCGACCAGCGTCTCGGCGCGTGCCTGGCGAGTCACCTCGAAGTGCTGGTTGTTGGCGCTCTCGGAAATCACGACATGCAGATCCTTCAGCGCCTGCAGCACCTGGAAGCCGTCGGCCTGCACGGTGGTGAAAGCATCCGCCGCGTAGAACTCCGCCAGCTTGTGCAGCAGGCGATGGAACGCCGGCAGGAACTGCGTGCGGCTTTCCACCGGCGCCAGGTCGCCCACCGCCTTGCCGTGCAGCGTCAGGCCGTAGGCGTACTGGTACTCGTGCACGCGCCGGCGCAGCGAGAGCAGTTGCGGCTCGTCCTGCACGCGGCCCCACAGCAGGTTGCTCATCGCCTGAAGCGGATCGACAGCCAGGTTCACCAGCGGATCACGCTCGCCGCGGCGCCGGTTCTGAAAGCGCAGCAGCACCGCGTTCATGGTCTGCATCAGCGCGCCCTGCTCGATCCAGTAGCTGTGGATCAGCTCGAGCATCGCCGGGCAGCGCAGGCGATGGCGCAGCAGCCCGTCGCAGAACGGCGAGCCTTCGGCGCGGGCGTTGGCCGGGATCAACGCATCGACGACCCGCTTGAGATAAGGCAGCGCACGGCCGCCGACGGTGCCGATCTGCGTGGTCAGGTAGGCCTCGAGCTGCGCTTGCGCTTCGAGCAGCGTGATCGGGCGGCCCAGGCGCGCTTCTTCGCCGGCCGTCACCGACCCCGCGCCACCGAAGCGCGGCGGGTTGATCGCGGTGCCGCCTTCGAAGGCCAGGAAGGCCTGCGTGGCCAGCTTCAGCAGGTAATAGGCGTCGCTGCCGTAGATCGCAGGGCGGATCATCAGCTCGTCGATGCGCTCGTCGACCGAAGGCACGCCGAAGCTGCCCGCGCTGGCAGGTTCGGGCTCGGCGCAGGTCGGCACGCCCGGGTCCGCGCGCTCGCACAGCAGCCGGTGGATGAAGGCGCTGTAGCGCGGGAAGCCGATCGCATCGGTGCGGTTGCGGATCGCGATCCACAGCGCCTGGTCGGCCGTGGCCGGGGTGGCCGAACGTTCGAGCGTGACCGCGGTCGGTCCGCTGGCGATCTGGCGCAGCACGCTGGCGGCGTCGCCGCTCAGGTTCAGCGTGCCGGCGAGCGTGCCTTGCGGCACATTGGGCAGCGACGTGGGCGTGTAGCTCAAGTCGCCGGTGATGTTGGGTTGCGTGGCCATGGCAGGCTCCTTCAGGAAGTGGGGACGAAGAACGGGGTGAAGGTCGAAACCGGCGGCGGTGCGCGCACCGGCGCGGCACCGCCGAGGCTTTGGCGCAGCGCCCATTGCGTGAGCAGCCGGGCCATCCAGCGGCTTTCTTCCGCGGGACTCAGGCGGCCGTCGGCACGCGCCTGGCCGAGCACGGCGCAGGCGTGGACGGGGCGGGTGGGCGCTGCCGCGGCGGAGGCGAGCTGCCAGGCGTTCCAGCGCGAATGCAGGGCGCCGGCATGCAGCGCCGCATCACGCGCCACCGCGGCCAGTGTGTGGCCTTGCAGCGCCGGCGCGCGATGTTCGAGCAGCCGCGGCACGAGGTCGTCGATGCCACGCTGCAGCCGCAAGAACTTCGCGCGCTGCGCCTCGGCCAGCCCGTGCAGCGGATAGAGCGTTTGCCACAGCCGCGCCAGTTGCGCCCAGGCGGGGCCGGGGTACAGCGCAGCGCCAATCGCCGCACTGAGCAAGACACGAATCCACGGCGCCGGATGCGGGTCGTCGCCGCCGATGCGAAACACGAAAGCACGCGGCAGGCTCAACACGCCAACCAGGCCGACGGTGGCCGTGATCCCGAGCCGCGCCACCGACCACAGATCAGCGACGATCTCGGAGATCCAGCGCTCCCAGTGCTGCCACACGGCATCGTGCTGCGCACGCTGACGCAAGGGCGGGCGCAGTGACTCGACCAGCCCGAGCAGCGCCGCCACCTGGTGGCCGACCTCGTGCACCAGCGACGACGCGATGCCGGCGCCGACCATGCGCTCGCGCGGCACACGGATGATCGCCGCCGGGTTCTCGCCGCCGCCAGGCAGCCGCGTGCGCGCGCGCCGGATCGCCGCGCCGATGCCGCGGTCGAGATAGCACACCACCGGCGGCGCTTCGTAGTAACCGGGCAGCGCCAGCGCGTCGGCGGCCAGCGCGTCCAGCCCGGCCATCCACACGCCGTGATCACGGTCGCTGCGCTGCGACAGCGCGTCGGCGAACAGATCGAACTGCGCCAGCACGGCGTTGAAGCGCAGCCGCAGCAGGGCGAAACGGCGTTGTGCGTCGGCCGGGGTGGCAGCGCTGTGCAGCGTGTCGATGAAGCGATCGGCCTGCTCGCGCATGCGCTCGCGGCCCAGCGCCAGATGCCGCTCGATCGCTTGCAGCGCCCGGGGCGACAGGTTGGCAGCAGGCACCATGGTTTCCGACAGTGCGAAGGGCTTGACACGCGCCAGCCGCGTGAGCAGCGCGCGCGCCTCGTGCTCGAGGAAGGTGGTGACGGACGGGTTCACGGCGGGCTCGCGGTTTGAGTCAGGTCGAACGTTGGAGATGTCGCGGCTCAGACGCCGAGCAGCACGATCTTCTGGCCCTGGCGGATCCAGCGGCCGGTGCTGCCCGCGCCGGCGCCTGCACCGCCCGCCTCGCCGGAAGCACCGCGCCGGGCGCCGCCGCGGCCGGCCGGCACTTCGGACTGCACCGGCGGCGCCACCGGCCGCAGCAGCCCGGGCGCGAACTTGCGCGCCGCTGCCGTGACGGCCTTCTTCGCCAGCTGTTGCGCGACCTGCGGGTCATGGGCGGCAGCCGCGGCGCGGCCGGCTTCCTTGCCCGCCTGGCAAGCGGCCTCACCGGCGAAGCGCACGAAGCGGCGCGCGGTTTCGTACTCCTGGTCCTCGGGGCTCAGCCCTTCGAGTTCGAGCCCGAAGGCCTTGCCGGCGCTGGAGGCGAGCTTGCTCGCCGCCATGCCGCCCAGCGGCCCGCCGAACAGCGTGCCGGCAGCGCCGGCCACGGCGGGCAGCACCTTCTTCAGCGCGCCCTTCAGGAAGTTGCCCAGCTTGCTGCCGGTTTTGCCTTTCGCGGGCTGGCCCGAGACCTCGCCGGCCTGGCCGATCAGCTTGCCGATGAACTGGTCGAGCTCTTGTTCGTCCGAGGTGGCGAGCAGCTCGGCGGCGAGTTCCATCTCGTCGGCTTCGGAGAAGACGGTGGTCTCGCCCTGCGAGGCCGTTGTGTACTCGTAGGCGTCGGATTCGAATTCGTCGAGGTCGGACTCGAATTCCAGTTGGGTGCGGTCGGTGTCGTGCATGGTGATCTCCGGTGAGTGAAGAGGGTTGACGCAAAGCGCTGCGGCGCTTCGCCCTCTTCATTGCAACCGGCGTGCCAGGCCAGAACAGCCCGAAAAAATGCCCGAAACCAAGCGAAAACGACAGAGCCGCCGAAGCTGACTTCGCTTGCAGCGCGTTATCGCGGGCTACCGGGCGAAGCGTGCTTCGCCGATGGGAATCAGCCGAACAAGCCCGGCGCGCGCCGGTGGTCGGCGTCGTCGTCGCTGTAGTAACAACGCGGGCACACGGCGCGGTAGCGGTCGTTGCCGCCGATCAGCACCTGCTCGCCTTCGGTGACGCGGCGGCCTTGCGCATCGATGCGCATGTTGATCGAGGCCTTGCGCCCGCAGGCACAGATCGACTTCATCTCTTCCAGCTCGTCGGCCAGTGTCAGCAGCGCGGCCGAGCCGGGAAAGGCCTCGCCGCGAAAGTCGCTGCGCAGGCCCCAGCACAACACCGGCACGCCACCGACATGGGCCAGCCGGTGCAGCTGGCGCACCTGCCCGCGCGTCAGGAACTGCGCTTCGTCGATGAGCAGACACGCCACGCCCGGCGCGATCAGGTCACGGTCGAAGCGGGTCTGGGGCCCGAAAGTCGGCACTTGGCGCGCCAGGCCCAGCCGCGAGGCGATGGTGCCCGCGCCGCTGCGCTCATCCAGCGCCGCGGTGAAGAGCATCACCTGCATGCCGCGCTCTTCGTAGTTGTAGGCTGCCTGCAACAGCGCCGTGCTCTTGCCGGCGTTCATCGCGGCGTAACGGAAGTAGAGCTTGGCCACAGCCTAGATCACCACCTTCGACCCCAACTCGACGATGCGATTGGCCGGCAGGTTGAGGAAATCCGCCGCTGCCGAGGCGTTTCTGTGCAGTCCGGCAAAGAGCTTCTCGCGCCACAGCCACATGCCGCCGCCCAGCGAGGGCACGACGATGTCGCGCGACAGGAAGTAGCTCGTCTCCATCGCATCGAGTTCGATGCCGCGGCCTTCCAGCAGCTGCAGCGCCTCGGGCACGTCGGGGTCGTTCTTGAAGCCGAAGTGAAGCACCACCTGCCAGCAGTCGTGGCCGAGCGATTCCAGCTCGCAGCGCCGGTCGAAGCCGATCCACGGCACCTCGTGGTGGCGCACGGTGACGAACAGGTTCTGCTCGTGCAGCACCTTGTTGTGCTTCAGGTTGTGCAGCAGCGCGAACGGGGTCGAGCCTTTCTCGCTGTTCAGGAACACCGCCGTGCCCGGCACCCGCTGCGGCGGGCTGATGAAGATCGACTCCAGGAACATCGGCAGCTCGATCGACTCCTCGCGCATGCGCGCCGCCATCAGCGCGCGGCCCTGCTTCCAGGTCATCATCAACAGGAACATCACCGCGCCGATGAGGAGCGGGAACCAGCCGCCTTCGAGCACCTTCACCGCGTTGGCGGCGAAGAACACGAAATCGACCGCGAAGAAGATGCCGGTGGCGGCGATGCACAGCGGCAGTGGCAGCTTCCAGCCGTAACGGATGACGAAGAAGGTCATCACCGTGGTGATGGTCATGTCGATCGTTACCGCGATGCCGTAGGCCGAGGCCAGGTTGCTGCTCGACTTGAACAGCAGCACCGCGACGACGATGCAAACGTAGAGCGCCCAATTGACGAAGGGCACGTAGATCTGCCCGGCGGCGCGGATCGAGGTGTGCAGGATCCGCAGCCGCGGCACGAAGCCCAGTTGCATGGCCTGCTTGGTGACTGAAAACGCCGCGGTGATGAGCGCCTGCGAAGCGATCACCGTGGCCAGCGTGGCCAGCACGATCAGGGGGTACAACGCCCAGGCCGGCGCCATCTCGTAGAAGGGGCTCTTCACCGCGTCGGGGTTGCGCAGCAGCAGCGCGCCCTGGCCGAAGTAGTTCAGCACCAGCGCCGGCCACACGAGCGCGAACCAGGCCAGCCGGATGGGCGTCTTGCCGAAGTGGCCGAGGTCGGCATACAGTGCCTCGGCACCGGTCACGCACAGCACCACCGCGGCCAGCGCGACAAAGGCCACGCCCGGCTGGCCGATCATGAACCCGAGCGCGTGGTGCGGCGAGAGTGCTGCCAGCACCGCCGGGTGCGCTGCGATGTGCACCACGCCCAGCAACGCCAGCACGATGAACCAGAGCGCCGTGATGGGCCCGAAAAACTTGCCGATGCCCGCCGTGCCGAAGCGCTGGAGCGCGAACAGCGCGGTCAGCACGAGCAGCGTGACCGGGATCACGTATTGCTCCAGGCCGGGTGCCGCCACGCCCAGCCCCTCCACCGCCGAGAGCACCGAAATCGCCGGCGTGATGACGCCGTCGCCGAAGAAGATCGCCGTGCCGAAGATGCCCAGCGCGAGCAGCCGGCGGCGCAGCGGGGGCTTGTCCTTCACGGCGCGCGAGGCCAGCGCCAGCATCGCGATCAGCCCGCCTTCGCCGTTGTTGTCGGCGCGCAGGATCAGCACCACGTACTTCAGCGAAACGACGACGGTGAGCGTCCAGAACACCAGCGACAGGATGCCCAGGATGTTGTCGGCCGTGAGCGGCACCCGGCCGTGCGCGAAAACCTCTTTCAGCGCGTAGAGCACGCTGGTGCCGATGTCGCCGTAGACCACGCCGACAGCTGCCAGCGTCAGCCCGGCGAGCGCGCGTGGCGACTGTGCAGCGGCAGCTGAGCTCACGAAACAGTCACTCGAAGCGCTCGGCTTCCGGATCCGTCGCTTCGAGTTCGTAGGATGCCGCGAGCATCGCCAGCCGGCCGATCACGCCGTACATGTAGAAGCGGTTCGGCGCGCTCGCGCCGGGCTTGGCGCCGGGCCTGGGCAGCTGGTTGCCCTCAGCGAACGCCAGCGGCACGTACATCGAGCCGGGCGCCGCCAGGTTCTCGTCGACGCCACGGTCGGCGTGCACGCGGTAGAAGCCACCGACCACGTAGCGGTCCATCATGTACACGACCGGCTCGGCCAGCGCGTCGTTGACACGCTCGTAGGTCGGCACGCCCTCCTGCACGATGACCTCGGTCACGCCGCCGAGCGCTTCACCGGCGGTGTCGCCCGCCCTCAGCTTGGGCGCACGCGCCTTCTCGGGCACTTCGCGCGCATCGCGCACGCTCATGAAGCCGCTGCCGCTGCGCCCGGCGTCTGCTTTAACGACGACGAAGGGCTTCTCGTTGATGCCGTACTCCTTGTACTTGCGCCGCACCTTGGTGAGCAGCGCATCGACCGTGCTCTGCACACAATCCAGCCCGCTCGGCTCGGCCAGGTTCACCTCGCCGCAGCGGCCGACCATCGGGTGGATCAGCCAGGGGTCCATGCCGAGCAGCTTGGCGAACTTCTTGGCCACCTCTTCGTAACTCTGGAAATGCGCCGACTTGCGCCGCGACGCCCAGCCCGCATGCAGCGGCGGCAACAGGTATTGCTGGTGCAGACCTTGCAGCACCTCCGGCGCGCCGCGTGGATCCTGCGTGTCGCCGTTGAGCAGGATCGTGCACGGATCGAAGTCTTTCAGCCCGAGCCGGCCACGCGCTTTCACCACCGGCTCGATCGAGACATCGCTGCCATCGGGCAGTTCCAGCCGCAGCGGCTGCTTCAGGCTTTTGTCCAGCGAGCCCAGGCGCACGTTCAGCCCGGCCTGGCGGAAGATCTGCATCAGCCGCTGCACGTTGGACAGGTAGAACGGGTCGGCGGTACGCGAGCGCGGAATGATGAGCAGGTTGCGCGCCTCGGGGCAGATCTTCTCGATCGCCGCCATGCCCGCCTGCACCGCCAGCGGCAGCATCTCCGGCGTCAGGTTGTTGAAGCCGCTGGGGAACAGGTTGGTGTCCACCGGCGCCAGCTTGAAGCCGGCGTTGCGCAGGTCCACCGCGGTGTAGAACGGCGGCGTGTGCTCCATCCATTCGAGGCGAAACCAACGCTCGATGGCCGGCATCGATTCGAGGATGCGGTTTTCCAGTTCGTTGATCGGCCCGGTGAGGGCGGTGACGAGGTGGGGAACCATGGAGGCTCGGGTCGCTTCGGGAGGGCGATTCTGGCACCGCAGCGTGGCCAGCCGGCCGCCCGCCGGCGCACTCGCCTATCGGTGAAGAGCAGGGTCTTCGTGTGCACAAGCCCTCCGCGCCGAGCCGCCACCTTCAGTTCACACCAGTTCGATCAGATTGCTGTAACGAGCCACGGTCTCGTCGTGCGTCACCAGGCGCAGCGGCTCGGTGAGCGCCTGCGCCACCAACAGCCGGTCGAAAGGGTCGGCATGGTGCGGCGGCAGCTTCTCCACCGCCGCTGCGTGCTCGGCCTTGATGTCCAGCAGCGTGTACCCGGCGCGCCGAAACCAGCGCAGCGCTGCCGCGCCGGACAGGGGCATGTCGCCACGATGCAGCGAATGCTTGATGGCGATCTCCCAGACGCTCGCGGCGCTGACGTGAACGGCGTTGTCCTCGTCGGCGATCAACTCGCGCGCACGCTCGGGCAGCCGCGCGTCGTCGAGCAGCGCCCACAGCGCAACGTGGGTGTCCAGCAGCAGGCGCACGGCGATCAGCCGCCGCGGATGCCGAACAGTTCGGCAACTTCCGCGTCGTGCGTGTCGATGCTGTCGGGCAGCACGAAGCGCCCCTTGGCCACGCCCAGCCGCCTTCCGGCAGGCGCCGTGCGCAGCGGCACCAGCCGCGCAGCGGGCCGTCCGTTGCGGGCGATGACCACCTCGCGCAACTCGCCGCTCTCGACCTGTTGCACGAGGCGCGACAGATTGGACTTGGCTTCGAGCATGTTGACGGTGTTCATCTTCGGTCTCGGCAGTCGAGCGGTCGCGCTTGGCTAAGTATAGCTAAGGGGAGCGCAAGGCTTGACGCAACTCGGCGAGGTCGCGGCCGAGCGGCGACTGATCGTCGGCACCGACCCTCTGGGCAACACCCTGCGCGTCGCCCAGGTGCCGATTCGCCGCTTTCCGATCGTGGGCGGCCAGCGCCAACTGCCCGCGCGCGCAGAGCAAGCGCCCCAACTCGAGCGAGTCGCGCGACTCGCGCACCAGCGGCTCGGCAGCGTCGAGCAGGTCGCGAACCGGGGCGACTTCGCAGCGCTTCAGGTGCAGCGATGCCAGCCGCACCAACGCGCTGCCTTCGAAGCGCCGAGCCCCGCTGCGTCGATGGATGTCCAACGCCGCTTCGAGCAGCAACCGGGCATCGTCGAAGTTCCGCCGTTGTGTCGCCAACTCGCCGAGGTCATCGAGCGCTGCGCCGATATCGTGCATGCTGCCGACCTCTTGGTAGATCGCCAGGGCCGACTCGTAGCGAACATGCGCCTCGTCGAGTTCCCCGCAGGCCTTCGCCAGGTGGCCCATGCTGCCCAGGATGTGCGCTTCGTAGTAGCGCGTGCCGACCTCGCGCGCGTTGCACAGGGCCTGCTGCAGCAGCTCGCGCGCGTCCTCGAAGCGCCCCTGCTCGCACGCCATCTCGGCCAGTCCGGCCTGCGTCAAGGCGAGTTCGCGGCGATTGCCCACCTCGCGATGGATCGCCAGCGCGCCGCTGGCCAACTCGATCGCAGGCACGACCCGGCCTTGATTGGCCAGTGTCGCGGCCAGGTTGAACAGATGCCTGCCCTCGTTGACGCGGTCGCCGGTCTCGCGCAGCACCGTGATCGCGTCGCGATACTGCTGCTCGGCCAATTCGACTCGACCGAGGTCGTCGTTGACGCTGGCCAGCCAAGCCAGCATCCACGCCTCTCGCCCCCGATGGCCGATGGCACGAAATAGACGCTGCGCCTCCTCGAAGTGCGGCAGCGCCTCGAGATGCTTGCCAGAAATGGTGCAAACGGTTCCGAGCTGTCCCGATGCATCGGCCTGGCGTCGCAGGTCCTGCGCGCTTCGCGCCGCCTCGAGTGCTCGCCGCAGGAGCGCGGTTGCGTCTTCCAGCTTGCCGGTCCGCCAAGCCGCCGTGGCACAGGCCGCCAGCGCTGCGGCGCGCTGGCGATCGGAGAGCCGCAGCGACTCGAGCGACGCGGCCAACTCGACGGCCAGCGACAACGGGCCCTGCTGTTCGAGCACCTGCAACGCAGCCACGTAGCACGGTACCGCGCTGTCGGCGTCGCCACGATCGACGGCACGGCGGCAGGCGAGCACCACGTTGCCGAGGTCCCGCGCCAAGGCGCGATACCGCTGCACGCCGCCATGGCCGTGCAGCGCGTCGAGCCGCACGTCGGTGCCGAGCGCCGCGAAGAACGCACCGTGCGCGCGCTCCGAGCGCTGGTTCGCCGCGACACCCATGTCGCGCAATCGCTGGGTCGCGTAGTCGTGAACGCTCGAGTACATCCCGAACGTGGACTCGGCGCTGTCGAGCCCGGCGCAGGACGTCGGCAGCCACGCGCGCACGAGGCTCTTGTCCACCAGCGACTGCACGACATCGATCGCCGGCGCTGCTGCGGGCCACGCCGACAGATCGAGCACGGCTTCCGCCGCTTCGATCGTGAACCCTCCTTCGAACACCGAGCACTGCGCCAGCGCCGCCTGCTCCCACGGCGAAAGCAGCTCCCAGCTCCAGTCGATCGCGGCTTTCAGCGTGGCTTGCCGAGCCGCGGCCCCGCGCGCCCCGGCGAGCAGCACGAAGCGGTCCTTCAGGCGCTGCACGATCTGCGCCGGTGACAGCACGCGGATGCGCGCGGCGGCCAGCTCGATGGCCAGCGGCAGCCCGTCGAGCAGCTTCGCGATGTCCGCCACCGCCGTGCGATTCGTGTCATCAAGCCTGAACTCGGCGCGCTGCGCGCGGGCCCTCGCCTCGAACAGCTCGATCGCCTCGCCGTCCAGCGCCAGCGGCTCGACGGCGAAAACCTCTTCGCCCGGGAGCTGGAGCCTCTCGCGACTGGTGACGACGAAGCTCGCCTGTGCGGCGCGATCGAGCCAGCGGCCGAGCGTGGCCGTTGCCTGTTGCACCACCTGCTCGAAGTTGTCCAGCATCACCAGGCAGCGTCCGCGTCCGGCGATCGCATGACCGAGCTGCACCACCGGGTCGTCCTTGCCCAGCGGCACGTCCAGCGCCGAGGCCACCGCGAAACAGATGCCTTCCAGGCTGCGCGCTTCGCTCAGATCGCAGAAGTACACGCCGCCGGGCCACTCGCCGAGCCAGGCCAGACCGTAGCGGCGCACCAGCCGCGTCTTGCCGGCGCCGCCGACGCCGAGCACCGAAACGAGCCTCGCGCCCGATTCGAGCCGCCGCGCCAGCTCGCGCAGCTCGGCGCTGCGCCCGATGAAGGCATCGTGCTCGGGCGCGAGGTTGTGGCGCACCTCGCGCACCGGTCGCCACAGCGCGTCGATGTGCACGACGCGGTAGACCTTCTCGCTGTCCGCCGGTGGGAGAAAGGCGCTGCCGGCGGCGCCGAGTTCGAAGATCTCGATCGGCTCGGCGAGCCCTTTGGCCCGGTAGTGGCCATGGGCGTGGATCTCGGCACCTTCGGGCGGCGCCCGCAGCGACTGCCGGGCCGCGTCACTGAGCAAGGTCTGCCCGCCGCGCGCCAGCGACATCACGCGCGCGGCCAGCGGCTTCGCCAGCCCCTCGACCTCGATCGGCTTGGCGCCGCACGCAACGGCGCTGGGTGGGTTCTCGCGCAGCGTCACCGCGGCGTGGTGCAGCCCCACGCGCGCGCTCAGCCCCAGCGGCGCCAGTGCGGCGTGATAGGCCAGCGCGAAGCGTGCGCCGTCGGCCGCGTCGTCGAAGAGCAGGAAGAAGCCGTCGCTGCGGTCGATCTCGCGCCCGCGGTGCGCGGCCAGCAGCTCGCGCGCGAGGTGGTCGTGCTCGGCCCACAGCGCCGCAGCGGCGGCGTCGCCCAGGCGCTCGACCAGCGCGGTGCTGTCAACCACGTCGGTGAAGAGCAAGGTCTTGCTGGGCATGTCGAATTCTCTTCGTCCAGCGCTCAAGAGCCCCGGTCCAGACGCCGATAGAGAGGGGATGAATGCCCCGGGGCCCACTTCAGTCCACGGCGACACCGCGCTCGCCGCGGCGATGAGCCGCGAACTCGCCGCGCTGCTCGATGCGGTGCCCGGCTCGCGCCGCGTGCTGCAGCACCTGGCCGTGCTGGAACGGGCGCTGGCCGAAGTCGGCCTGGTGGCGATCCAGAAACTCTCGCCGCAGGTGCTGGAAAAGGCCCATGCGCAGCTCGCTGCGCTGCCGGTGCCGCAGCAGGCCACTGCGCTGGCGCAGCTGCTGATGGCCGTGCGGCTGACCATCGAAGACCGCGCCCAACACCAGCGCGAAGCCAGCGCGGCGCCGTTTCTGTCGTCGTTCCTCAACGAAGACAAGATGACGGTGCGCGAGGCTTCGCACAGTGACTTCATGCGGGCGGTGGACGGGGGTTGAGCCGAGCGAGCGCTCAGCCGATGCGCTTGCGCAGGGCATCCAGGCACCTCGCCAATTCGGATTGCGGGGAGCTGCCGAGTGCCTCGTAGGTCGCCGCCGCCTCGACCAGCGCCGCGCGCGCGGCGTCGAGCTGGCTCTGCGCCGCGTGCAGCATGCCCTGGATGCAGCGCAGCTTGGCCAGCTCGAGCAAGTCTCCCACCTGCCGCAGCTTCGCTTCGCCTTGCTGCAAGTGCTCGCCGGCCTCGTCGAGGGCCCCTTGGCGCATCCGCAGTTCACCCAAGTTCGTCAACACGGCACCCTCAATGCGCGGGTTCGGGATGTCGCGCGCAGTGGCCAGCGCGGCGCGCAACAGCCTGTCGGCCTCGTCGAGTGCGCCGCCGTCCAGGTGAACCGCAGCCAGATTGAGCTGCATCACGCTCTCATCCATGCGCGCGCCCGTCGTGCGCGCGTGGTCGAGCGCCTGGGCGAAGTGTTCAATGGCCGCCTGCGGATGTCCGAGCCCGGTTTCCAGCGTGCCGAGAATGCCGTGCAGGCCGGCGATGTGGCGCCGGTTTCCCGATTCGAGATGAATCACCAGCGCTTGTTCGCACAGCGCGCGGGCCTCCTGCAAGCGGCCAACGCCGTTCGCTAGAGTGGCGCGATTCGCCAACACCGAGCCCTCGCTGCCGCGGTTACCGGTCTCGCGATGAATCGCCAGCGATGCGGCATACAGTCTTTCGGCTTCTTCCAACCGGCCCTGGATCGAGTGCAGCGTGGCGATATCGCCGAGCGCGCGTCCTTCGTCGATCCGGTTGCCCACCTCGCGCGCCACTTGCAGTGCCTGTTCGAGGTCGTGCTGCGCCTCGACAAGAAGCCCTTGGTTGCGATGCAGCAGACCCAACGCCGACAGCGCCAGGCATTCGCCGCGCCGCTGTCCGAGCCGCCGGCACAGGGCGATCGACTCGACCAGCAGAGGTTCGGCTTCCTTGCCGCGCCCGGCGCCCACCAGGGCCTTGGCCAGCACCCGGGTGGCCGTGGCGCGCCGCGCATCGTCGGCGGCGAGGCGGGGCAAGAGCTGACGGCCGAGATCGATGCCCAGCGATGCCGGACCCTGCATTTCGAACACCTCACAGGCCGCCGCGTAGGCGGGCACGGCAATCTCGAGGTCACTGTGCGCCGTCGCGTTTCGGCAAGCTGAAACGAGGTTTTCGATGTCGCGGAAGAGCATTCGACGACGCTTGAATCCGCCGTGCCTGGACAGGCTCTCGATGTTGTCCTCGCTGCCGTACCGAGCGTAGAAGCGACCGTAGCGGCGACGCGATGCATCTGCGGCGCTCGCCGAACCGCGTTCGAGCTTGGCCGCGGTGTAGGCGCGAATACTGAGGTACATGCCGAAGTACGGCTCGTCAATCTCCAGCCTCTGGGCGGCTTCGGGATGCCGAGCGCGCAACAGGCTCTTGTCGACCAGCGCTTGCACCGTGTCCATCACGACTGGCGCATCGGGCCACTGCGACAGATCCAACACCGCCTCGGCAGCCTCCAGCGTGAAGCCTCCTTCGAACACTGAACATTGCGCCAGCGCTGCCTGCTCCCAGGGCGCGAGCAGATCCCAGCTCCAGTCGATGGCGGCCTGCAGCGTGGCCTGCCGGGCCGCGGCTCCTCTGGCGCCGGCGAGTAGCACGAAGCGGTCTTTGAGGCGCTGCACGATCTGCGTGGGCGAGAGCACGCGCACGCGCGCCGCGGCGAGCTCGATGGCCAGCGGCAACCCGTCGAGCATCTCGACGATGTCGGCCACCGCTGCCCGTGTCGTGTCGTCGAGCACGAACCCCGGCCGCTGCGCGCGAGCCCGCGTCGCGAACAGCTCGACCGCCTCGCCGTCCAGCGCCAACGGCTCGACGGCGAAGACTTCTTCGCCGAGAAGTTGCAGCCGCTCGCGGCTGGTGACCACGAAGCTCGCTTCGCCGGCACGGTCCAGCCAGCGCGCCAGGCTCGACGGTGCGTGCTGCACCACCTGCTCGAAGTTGTCGAGGATGACCAGGCAACGCCTGCGAGCGGCGATAGCGTGCCCGAGCTGCACGACCGGGTCGTCCTTGCCCAGCGGCACGTCCAGCGCCGAGGCCACGGCGAAGCAGATGCCCTCCACACTGCGCGCCTCGCTCAGATCGCAGAAATACACGCCACCCGGCCACTCCCCGAGCCAGGCCAGGCCGTAGCGGCGCACCAGGCGCGTCTTGCCGGTGCCGCCGACGCCCAGCGCAGTGAGCAGCCGCACGCCCGACTCCAGCCGCAGCGCCAGCTGCCGCAACTCGGCACTGCGACCGATGAAGGCATCGCGCTCGGGGGCCAGGTTGTGGCGCACCTCGCGCAGCGGGCGCCACAGCTCGTCGGCGCGCACCACGCGGTAGGCCTTCTCGGTGTCGGCCGGCGGCGTGAATGCCGAGCTTTCGCTGCCCAGTTCGAACAGCGCCTGCGGCTCTTCAACGCCCTTCAAACGATAGTGGCCGTGCGCCTGCAACTGCGTGCCGCCCGGTGCATCGCCGAGCGCATTGCGCGCGGCATCGCTGAGCAGCGTCTGCCCACCGCGCGCCAATGACATGATGCGCGCTGCCAGCGGCTTGGCCAGGCCTTCGACCTCGATCGGCTTGGCGCCGCGGGCGATGTCCGCGCCCGGGTTGGGGCGCAGCGTCACCGCGGCGTGGTGCAAGCCGACGCGTGCTGCCAGGCCGATCTCGGCGATCTCGCGGTGGTAGGCCAGCGCAAAACCCGCTGCGTCGCCAACCTGATCGAAGAGCAGGAAGAAGCCATCCGTGCGATCGATCTCGACGCCGGCGTGCTGCGCCAGCAGCTGCCGCGCGCAGCGATCGTGCTCGGCCCAGATCGCCGCGGCCGGCTCGTCGCCCACACGCGCGATCAGCGCCGTGCTGTCGACCACGTCGGTGAAGAGCAGCGCGCGTTCGTTCACGCCGGCGCTGACCCGGGTAGCGCCTGTCGCAAGGCCTCGATGGCGCGGCCCAGTTCCGACCCAGGCCCGGTCCCCAGCTGCACGGCAATGGTTTGAGCTTCGGCCAGCGCCTGGCGTGCCGCGGCCGGGTCGGCGTTGGCCCGTGCGGCCTGCGCCTTGCGGCACAACAGCTTGGCCAGCGCGAGCGGATCGTCGACGTCGCGCAGCAGCCGCTCGCCGGCCTGCAGCGCCTGCACCGCCTCGGCGTGGCGCCCCTGCAGGGCGAGCATCTCGCCGAGGTTGCCGAGCACCGAGCCCTCGCCGCGCCGGTTGCCAGTCTCGCGCAGGACGCAAAGGGCCTGCTCGTAGTGCGTGCGCGCCGCATCGAAGGCACCGAGCGCCTGATGCAACTCGCCGATCTGGCCGATCGCGACGCCTTCGTTGAAGCGGCTGCCGATCTGGCGCATCAACTCGTGCGAGCGCTTCAACGCCGGCCCCGCAGCCTCCAGTTCGCCCAGGCAACGCGCGAGGTTGCCCAGGTTCCCCAGCGTGATCGCTTCCTGCAGCAACGAGCCGGTCTCGCGATGCACGACGAGGGCCGCTTCGTACGCCGCGCGCGCCGCGGGGATCTCGCCGGCACCGAAGAGCAGTTCGCCCAAATTGCCCAGCACGACGCCTTCTGCGTAGCGATGGCCCACTTCGCGCAGCAGCGCCAGGCTCTCCTCGTGATCGCTGCGGGCCTGGTCGATGTGTCCACGCTGGTAGTGCAGCGACGCGAGGTTGCCCAGGGTCAGCGCGCGCAGCCAGGTGGACTCCGCGTCCCCGAGCAGCGCGATCGCGCGCTGGTACAGAGCTTCGGCGTCGTCGACGGCGCCCTGGTCGTCGCGCATCACCGCGAGTCGCCCGAGCACCATGCCTTCGGCGTACCCATCGTGCGCGGCCTGCGCAACGGCCAGCGCCTCGTGCAGTGCCTCTTCACTGCTCGGTAGCGCGCCCGTCTCGCGTGCCGCCATCGACAGCGCGAGCAGCGCCAGGACACGGTGCCGCGGCGTCAGCCCGGGCAGCGCTGTCACCCCACGACCCAGCGCCAGCGCGACGTCGAAGGGGCCGCGCATCACCAGCACCGCCCACACCGCGCGGTAACACGCCGCCGCAATCTCGGCCTGCTGTCTTTCGATCGCGAGGCGGCAGGCCAGCTCGAGGTTGTCCAGCTCCAGCGTGAGCCGTTGCCGGCGCTGCACACCGCCGTGCTTGACCAGCGAGCGGATCGCCGCCTCGTCACCGAGCCGCGCGAAGTGGCGGCCGTGGCGCTGTTGCGCCGTCTCGCGTGCCGGCTTGCCAATCGCGTCGAGCTTGCGGCTCGCGTAGTCGTGGATGCTCAAGTACATGCCGAAATGCGTCTCGGCGATGTCCATGCGCTTCGCGGCATTGGGCATCCACACGCGCAGCAGGCTCTTGTCGACGAGCGCCTGCACGACATCGATCGCTGGTGGGGCATCGCGCCAGGGCGACAGATCGAGCACCGCTTCGGCGGCATCGAGCGTGAAGCCGCCGGCGAACACCGAACATTGGGCCAGCGCGGACTGCTCCCAGGGCGCGAGCAACTCCCAGCTCCAATCAATCGCCGCGCGCAGCGTCGCCTGGCGCGCCGCGGCACCGCGCGCGCCGGCAAGCAGCGTGAAGCGGTCGGCGAGCCGCTGCACGATCTGCTGCGGCGTCAGCATACGCGTGCGAGCCGCGGCGAGTTCGATGGCCAGCGGCAGCCCGTCGAGCAGCCGCACCGCCTCGGCCACCGCGCCGCGGTTGCTGTCGTCCAGAGCGAAGTCGGCGCGCTGCGCGCGGGCACGGACCTCGAAGAGCTGCATCGCATCGCCGGCCAGCGCCAGCGGTTCGACCTCGCTCGCCACCTCGCCGCTGATGTGCAGCCGCTCGCGGCTGGTGACGATGAAGCGCGCCGAGGCGGCGCGGTCGAGCCAATGCTCGGCGGCGGCGGCAACATGCTCGACCACCTGCTCGGCGTTGTCGAGGATGACGAGGCAGCGCCCGCGCGCGGCGATCGCGTGGCCGAGCTGTTCGGCCGGATCGGCCCGCGACAGCGGCACGCCCAGCGCCGCGGCGACGGCAGCGTGCACACCGTGCGGGCTGCGCGCCTGCGACAGGTCGCAGAACCAGGCGCCGCCCGGCCACTCGCCGAGCCAGGCGCGCGCGAAGCGCCGCACCAGGCGCGTCTTGCCGGTGCCACCCGGGCCGAGCAGCGTCACCAGTCGGGCACCGCCTTCGAATTGGCGCGCCAGCGCGGCCAGCTCGGACTGGCGGCCGACGAAGGCGTCGCGCTCCGGCGGCAGGTTGTGCGGCACCTCGCGCAGCGGCAGCCACAGGCCGTCGAGCTCGATCACGCGGTAGGCCTTCTCGGTGTCGGGCGGCGGCGGATGGTTGTCGCCGTTCAGCTCGACGATCGCCTGCGGATCGTCCACGCCCTTGAGCCGGTAGTGGCCTCGGGCGCGCAGGGTGAAGGTGCGGCTGGCGCCGAGTTCCAGCGCCGCTTCGCCGCTGAGCAGCGTGCGCCCGCCGCCGGCCAGCGCCATGATGCGCGCGGCCAGCGGCTTGGCCAGGCCGTCCACCTCCAGCGGCTTGGCGCCGGCGGCGACATCCTCGGCCGCATTGCGGCGCAGGCTCACGTCACCGACGTGGATGCCGACGCGCGCAGCCAGCCCGAGATCGGCCAGGGCGGCGTGGTAGCCCTGCGCAAAGGCCGCGGCATCCATCACCTCGTCGAAGAGCATGAAGAAACCGTCGCTGCGGTCGATCTCCTGGCCACGGTGCGCTTTGAGCAGCTGCCGCGCGCGCCGGTCGTGCTCGGTCCAGATCGCGGCGGCTTGCGCGTCGCCGACACGCGCGATCAGCGCCGTGCTGTCGACCAGGTCGCTGAAGAGGAGGGTGCGTGCGCTCACGGCAACCGTCGGCGCAGGCGCTCGATGCGTTGCCGCAGCGGCGAAGCGGAACCTGCTGCGAAGGCGTCGGCCTGCGTCTTCGCCTGGTCCAGCGCCGAGCGGGCGACATCGAAGCGGCCACGGGTGATTTCCGCGCTGGCGCGAACGCAGTGCATCCTGCCGTTGAGCTGCGGGTCGTGGCTTGAGTGCAACAGCGAATTCGCTTCGGCAAGCCCCAACAAAGCTTCGTCGACCAGCCCCTGACGCACCTGCACGTCGGCGATGCCGATCCGAACCTTGGCTTCCTGGTGCCGGTCTCCGACGGCTCGAAGGCCTTCCAGCGCAGACAGGTAGTACGCCATCGCTTCATCGCTGCGCTCCCGTTGGAACGACAAGTCAGCCAACTCGGCCAACACCACGGCCTCCTGTCTACGCTCGCCCAGTTCGCGATGGATGGCCAACGCGGCGAGGAAATGTGCGCCTGCGACATCGTGGCGGCCGAGGTCACGTTCGAAGCAGCCGATGTTGTTCAATATGGCGCCTTCGGTGCTGCGGTTGCCGACCTCGCGCACGATGGCCAGCGCCGCCTGGTAGTCGGCGCCCGCCTTCTCGTTGTGCCCCTGGGCCCCCAACAGGTTGGCGTGATTGCAGAGCACCATGCCTTCGAAACGCCGGTTGCCCACTTCGCGATGGATCTCCAAAGCCTGCACGTAGTGTTCGACGGCTTCGGCCGTGCGGCCTTGACTGCGATGCACGATGCCGGCGTTGCCCAGCACGATGCCCTCGTCACGGCGATTGCCAACGGCGCGGTGGATCGACAAGGCCGCTTCATACCCCTCGCGAGCCCAGTCCAACTGGCCAAAATCCTGATGCACGATGGCCAGCGTGCCCAAGGCATTGCCCAGGGCGCGCTGGTTGCCGGTGCCGCGGTGCACTGCCACGGCCGCCTCCAAACTTACCTGTGCGGCCTGCAGGTGGCCCTGTTCGCGCTCCAGGATTGCCACGTTGCCCAGCACCATGCCTTCGAGGTGCTTGTCTTGCGCGGCGCACGCGGCGGCCAGCGCGCCGGCATAGGCGCGCGTGGCATCGTCCATGCGCCCGCTGCGGTGCAGCGCCATCGCGTGCACGAAGAGCGCACGAGCGCGCAGCCCCTCATCGAGCGGCGGCATCGACAGCAACCCGGCGCCCAGCGTCACGCCGACGACGTACGGGCCGCGGAACTCGAGCACCTCCCAAGCCGCGCGGGCGGCGTACACGGCCACCGCCGCATCGCCACGCTCGATGGCCCGCTGGCAGGCCGCCACCAGGTTGTCGCCCTCCATTGCCAACGCCTGCCGGCGCTGCACGCCGCCGTGGCGCGACAGCGATTCGATCGCCTCGTCGTGGCCCAGGCGCGCGAAGAAGCCGCCATGGCGCTGCTGCGTCTGCAAGCTCCGGCTGCTGGCGTGCAGCTTGGCCGACGCGTAGGCATGGATGCTCAGGTACATGCCGAAGTACGGCTCGGCGATGTCCAGCCGAGCCGCTTCCTTGGGCAACCAGGCGCGCAGCAGGCTCTTGTCGACCAGCGCCTGGACAACATCGATGATCGGCGGTGCTTCGGGCCAACCGTGCGTCGACAACACCGCCTCGGCGGCCTCGAGCGTGAAGCCGCCTTCGAACACCGAGCATTGCGCCAGCGCCGCCTGTTCCCAGGGGCTCAGCAATTCCCAAGACCAATCGATCGCAGCCTCCAGAGTGGCTTGGCGTGAAGCGCTGCCGCGCGCGCCGGCCAGCAGCGCGAAACGGTCACTCAAACGATCGACGATCTGCGCTGCCGACAGCACCCGGATTCGCGCCGCTGCCAGCTCGATGGCCAGCGGCAGCCCATCGAGAAGTTCGGCGATGCGCGACACCGCTTGGCGGTTCTGCGCATTCAGCTCGAACTCGGGCCGCTGCGCGCGGGCGCGCGCGGCGAAGAGTTCGATGGCTTCGCTGGCCAGCGGCAACGGCTCGATCGGCAGCACCTGCTCGCCGGGCAGGTGCAGCAGCTCGCGGCTGGTGACGACGAACGAGGCCTCGGATGCGCGGTCAATCCAACGGCCCAGGGTGGCGGCGGCGTGTTCGACCACCTGCTCGAAGTTGTCCAGGATCACCAGGCAGCGCCCGCGGCCGGCGATGGCATGGCCGAGCTGCACGCTCGGGTCGTCCTTGCCGAGTGGCACGTCCAGCGCCGAGGCCACCGCGAAGTGGATGCCGTCGAGCGAACGCGCTTCGCTCAAATCGCAGAACGTCACGCCACCGGGCCAGTCGCCGAGCCAGGCTCGCGCGTAGCGGCGCACCAGGCGGGTCTTGCCGACGCCGCCCGAGCCGGCTACGGTGAGCAGCCGAGCACCGCCGTCCAGACGCCGCGCCAGGCTGCGCAGCTCGGCGCCGCGCCCGATGAACGCATCGCGCTCGGGCGCCAGGTTGTGACGGACCTCGCGAAGCGGCTGCCACAGCTCATCCTGGTGCACCACGCGGTAGGCTTTGTCGGTGTCGGGCGGCGGCGTGAAGGCGCCGACCTCGAGGCCGATTTCGTAGACCTCCACAGGGTCTTCGACGCCCTTCAACCGGTAGTGGCCATGCGCCTCGATCGCACAGCCGTCGGGCAGCGCATCGCCGAGTGCGGCTCGTGCGGCACCGCTGAGCAGCACCTGCCCGCCACGCGCCAGCGTCATGATGCGCGCCGCCTGCGGCTTGGCCAGGCCCTCGACTTCCAGCGGCTTGGCGCCACGGGCGATGTCGTCGGGTGCATTGCGGCGCAAGGTGACCTCGCTGACATGGATGCCCACACGGGCCTCCAGCTGCAGCGAAGGCATCAACTGCTGGTAAGCCAGCGCGTATCGAGTGGCATCGGCCGCTTCGTCGAACAGCAGGAAGAAGCCGTCGGTGCGGTCGATCTCGAGCCCCGTGTACTGCCCCAGCAGCTGCCTTGCGCTGCGGTCGTGTGCTGCCCACAGGGCAGCGGCGGGCGCATCGCCGAGCCGCTCCACGATGGTCGTGCTGTCGACCACGTCGGTGAAGAGCAAGGCGCGGCGCTGCACGGCGCGCCCCGGCTACGAGGCCTCGTCGGGCGCGAAGTCCAACTCGACGCGCGCTCCGTTCGGATCGTGCGAGAAGAGCTGCCACGTGCCGGCACCGGCCTGGCGGCGCAGGTCGTACTTCAGGCCGCGCTGGTCGAAACCCGCTTTCACCGTCTTCAGATCGCTGGCGCTGAAGGCCATGTGGTCGATGACGCCGGTGCGCAGCGCGGGCATCGGCCGGTCCCAGTAGATGTGCAGGATGGCCTGCGTGCCGCCGGGCGGATAGAGCCACGCACCGGGGAAGCCGAGGTCGGGCCGTTCGCCTTGCACCAGGCCGAGCAGCCCGCAATAGAAGTCCAGCGTGGCTTGGCGGTCCTCGGCGGTGATCGTGAAATGGTTCATCGCGTGGATCAAGTCGGCTCCTGGGTGCGCGAGTGTGGCCAATTGTGCGATGGGCCTGGCGTGACGTGAAACAGCGGGCGCCTCGTCCCGCCAGTTCACGTCCTATGCTTTGTCGAGGCTGGTCAGGATCCGACCTTGCTCAGCGCCTTCGCCGTCGGGCGGTTGAGGAGCCGAAGCAACTCGGGGATCAACGAGCTCGCGCTGGATTCGCCCCGCTCACGACACCGCGCCGTCGCCGTAGCGCCCCTTCAGCGATCGCCCTTCGCGAAACCGATCAAGGGCATAGGGCGCCAGCGAAACGTCGGTGGGCAAGCCCAGTGCCTCCTGCGCGAGCAGGCGCCCCACCGCAGGCGACAGCTTGAAGCCGTGGCCTGAGAAGCCATAGGCAACGATCAGCCCGGGCACGCCGGCCAAGCGGCCGAGCACCGGGTTCCAGTCGGGTGTCACGTCATAGACCCCGGTCCAGGCCGAGGCAAGGCCAGCGCCGGCGAACGACGGGAAACGTGCGGCCACCTGCTCGCCAATGGCGGCCACGGTGTCCAGCGGGATGTCGCCTTGTTCGAGATCGGGGCCGCTCAACGCCTGGCCGGCGACGCCTTCGCTGACCAGCATCTGTCGCCCGCCGTAGCTGCGGCAGTAGAGCATTCCCGGCGAGCCGAGATCCTTGTAGACCGGCATCGCATAGCCGTAGGCCTGCGGCCCCTGCAAAGCCAGCACGGTGTGCCGCTCCGCACGCACCGGCGTGGCCACGCCGGTCCAGCGCTCGATATCTTTCGCCCAGATGTTCTGCGCGCTGATCACGACGGGGGCATCGAAACGCCCACGCGATGTGGCAACGCCGGACACGCGGCCTTGCTCGCGCATCAATTCGTAGACCTCCACGCCTTCGATGATCTGCACGCCTCTCCGGCGCGCCGCGCGAGCGAAATGGCTGGCCACCAGATACGCATCGGCGAAGCCCGCCTCGCTCTCGTGGCCGATCAACGCCGCGTCGTCGAAGCTGCAGATCGGCAACAGCGTTCGCGCGTCTTGCCGGCTCAAGGTTCGTACCGGGATCCCGGCCGCTTGCTGCGCGGCCAGTGCCGCACGCAAGGCTGGCAGCTTCGGGCCTTCGGGGGCGGCGATCAGATAGCCGCATCTCACCAGGCCTGCGGAAGCTTCGTCGTCGTCCAGCAGCTCGGCGAAACGATTGAAGAATTGCCACGAGCGGCGCGCGAGTTCAACGTTCTCCGGCACCGAGTAGTGGGTGCGCAAGATGCCGCTGCTCTGCGCGGTGGTGCCTGCGCCGATCTGCAATCGATCGAGAACGAGCACCTTCCTGGCGCCCAACGCCGCCAGGTGGTAAGCCACCGAAGTGCCGATGACCCCCGCGCCGATGACGATCACTTCAAACATCGTCGGCATTCTGCTGCCGCACCGCCCGCCGAGGGCAAACCTCGATGGGCAATGGCCGCCTTCGAACGCTAACGTCCTTTGACCCAACACCTCGACCCATCACCTCGAAGGAACAGCCCGATGAAATCACGCACCCTGATCGCGGTTGCCGCGCTCGCCGCCGCGATGCTCGCCACCGGCGCGCTGGCGCAACAGCGTTTGTTCTTCGGCATCGCCACCGGCGGCACGGGCGGCACCTACTACCCCTTGGGCGGCATGCTGGCGCAATTGATCTCGAACAAGGCCACGGTCGACGGCAAGAAGATCTCGGCCACCGCCGAAGCGGCGGGCGCCTCGGTGGGCAACGCCAAGCTGCTCGGCAACAAGGAGATCGAATCGGCGTTCGTGGCCGCCGACATTCTCGACGCGGCCTACAACGGCACCAGCCAGTTCGCCGGTGCACCGCTGAAGAACCTGCGTGCGCTCGGCGCGCTCTACCCCGAGACAGTGCAACTGGTCACGCGCGCCGACTTCAACATCAACAGCGTGCGCGACCTGAAAGGCAAGAGCATCTCCTCCGGCGCGCCGGGATCGGGCCAGTACCAGTTGCTCACCGACCTGCTCAAGGTGCACGGCATGAGCCGCGCCGATGTCAAGGAAGACCTCTCCTCGTTCAGCCAGGCCGTCGACAAGATCAAGGACGGCAACCTGCACGCCACGCTGATCACCGCCGGCGTGCCGACCTCGGCCGTCACCGACTTCGCGCAGAGCCATGCACTGAAGGTGATCGCGCTGGCCGGCCCCGAGATCGCCGAGCTGCAAAAACAGCAGCCGTACTACGCCAGCGTGCCGCTGCCGGCCAACACCTACAAGGGCCAGACGGCTGCCGTGCCCACGCTGGCCGTGATGGCGGTGTGGACCAGCCACGACGCGGTGCCCGACAGCGTGGCTTACGAGGTCACCAAGGCACTCTACGAAAACACGGCCATCATGGGCCAGGTGCATGTGCAGGGCAAGAACATCACGCTGGCCACGGCGCTGGCGGTGGGCACCGCGCCGATGCACCCGGGATCGCTGAAGTACTTCAAGGAAAAGGGCGTCGCCAAGTGATCGCGCCGCGGCACGTCGCAGGGGCGGCGTGCCTGCTCGCGCTGGCCGGTGGCGCCGCGGCCTGCGAACTGGTTTTGAGCGAGCACCGCAGCGGGCTCGAGCTGAAGCGGCTGCCGATGAGTGCAGCGGTGCCCGAGTTGCGCATCGCGTTCGAACATTCGGTGCTCGGCACCACCGTCATCGATCGCTACCGCTTCGTGCCCGAGGCGCGGCTGGTCGAGGAGCGCTTCGACGGCCAGGGCTACGGCCTGCCGCATGCCGCCGGGCCGGGCGAAACCTTGAGCCGCGATGCACAGGGCTGGCGCTTGTTGCTCGACCGCGCGGTGCATCCGCTGGTGGTGCGGCCGCTGCCGCAGCAGCGCATGCGCTTGCTGCTGGGCGGGCACGAGTGGTTGCTCGGCACGTTCAGCCAGCAAGCCATCGAGTTGCGCGCGCACGGATGCGCGGCATCGTGAGCGGCGCACGAGCGGACCCCGACGAAGTCGATCGCCTGATCGAGCAGTTCGATCCGGAGTCCAACTTCCGCCGCCTGGCCGGCTGGTCGGCCGGCATCGTCGCGGTGCTCGCGGTGGGGCTGTCGAGCTGGCACTACTACACCGCCGGGTTCGGCCTGCACAACGAGATCGCGCACCGCGCGATCCACCTGTCGGTGGTGCTCGGGTTGTGCTTCCTGGTCTTCCCGCGCCAGCGGCGCCTGGCGGGCCGCTGGGAGTGGGCGGTCTCGGCGGGCCTGGCGCTGTTCTACCTGGTGCTCGGATGGGGCTTGCTGAACGCGCTGGCCGAGCCGGTGCCGCTGGCTGCCCAGGTCGCCTTCGGCGGGGTGATGGTCGCGCTGGCGGCACTCTCGCTGCCGCTGCAAGCCTATGACGGCAGCCACCGGCACATCCCCTGGCGCGACTGGGTGTTTGCGCTGCTCGCGGCGAGCTTCTCGCTGTACCTGTTGATCTTCTTCGATGACATCTTCATCCAGCGGCCGGGCCAGCATTCGCCGCTGGACCTGATGTTCGGCGTCATCGCGATCGCGATGACGATCGAGGCCACGCGCCGCACGATGGGCATCTTCCTGCCGCTGCTGGCGGTGGCCACGGTGCTGTACGGCGTGTTCGGCCCCTACCTGCCCGGCGACCTGGCGCACCGCGGCTACAGCGTGCCGCGGCTGGTGGCCTACCTCTACAAAGGCACCGAGGGCATCTACGGCATCGCCGTCGGCGTGGTGGCGACCTTCGTCTTCCACTACGTGTTGTTCGGCGTGATGGCCCAACTCACCGGTCTGGCGCAGCTGTTCGTGAATCTCGCCACCATCGCCGCCGGCCGATTTTCAGGCGGGCCGGCGAAGGTCTGCGTGGTCACCTCGGGCCTCTTCGGCATGATCTCCGGCTCGGCCATCGCCAACACCGTGACCACCGGGGTGATGACGATTCCGCTGATGAAGAAGGTCGGCTTCACGCCGCGTTTCGCCGGTGCGGTGGAAGCCTCGGCCGCGTGCGGTGGGCAGGTCACGCCGCCGATCATGGGCGCGGCGGCCTTCATCATGGCCGAGACGCTGGGCATCCCGTACAACCAGCTGATCCTGGTGGCGATCGTGCCGGCGGCGCTGCACTACCTGGCGATCCTGTGGATGGTGCACCTCGAAGCGCAGCGCCTGAAGCTCGCCGGCATGGCCAGCGCCGACATCCCCTCGCTCGCCTTCGTGCTGCGCAGCTCGTGGCACCTGTTCATCCCGCTGGCGACGATGGTCACGCTGCTGCTGCTTCAGTACACGCCGTTCCTGGCCGCGTTCTGGGGCATCACGCTGACCATCGTCTGCTCGTGGATCCCCAGGCTGATCGGCCCGGCGGGCAAGGGCATGGCCGGCATGGCGATCACGCCGCGCGGGCTGCTGCGCGGCTTCGAGATGGGCGCCAAGTCGGCACTCAGCATCGGTGCCTCGTGCGCCTGCGTCGGCTTCGTGCTCGGCATCCTCACGCTCACCGGCATGGGCTTCA
The DNA here is from genome assembly GCA_031400795.1 of Rubrivivax sp. Taxonomy (GTDB): domain Bacteria; phylum Pseudomonadota; class Gammaproteobacteria; order Burkholderiales; family Burkholderiaceae_C; genus Rubrivivax. The sequence continues at coordinate 35,059 of JANNQO010000280.1, forward strand.
AGTTCTCGGCCTTCGTGATCGATCTGTCGGGCGTCGCCGCGCAGGCGGTGCACGCGTTCGATGTCTGGGGCTGGTTCGAACTGAAGCAAGTGACGATCCTGTTCGGCCTGATCTTCACGGCAATAGCCTGCATCATCATGGGCACCGGCGTGCCGACCACGCCGACCTACATCATCCTGGCGGCCATCGTCGCGCCGGCGCTGGCCCAACTCGGCGTGCCGCAACTGGCGACCCACTTCTTCGTTTTCTACTACGGCGTGCTCGCCGACGTGACACCACCAGTGGCGCTGGCCGCCTTCGCCGCCGCCGGCATCGCGCGCAGCGAGCCGATGGGCACCGGCAATACGGCGTTCCGCTTGTCGATGGGCAAGGCCCTGGTGCCCTTCGCCTTCGTTTATGCGCCGTCGCTGCTGTTCATCGACTTCACCTGGGCCTCGTTCGTGGTCGCGTTGTCGGGCACGGTGATCGCCATCATCGGGCTGGGCGCGGCCTACGCCGGCTACTGCGGCCGGCCGGTGGGCCGCATCGCTTTCGTGGCCTTGAACCTGCTCTCGCTCAGCCTGGTGTTCTCCAATGTGGCCGTGAACGTGGTGGCGGGCTCGCTGGTGCTGGCGATCGTCGGGTGGCATCTGCGCTCGGGGCGGGTGCAGCGCTACGAAGAAGCCATGTCCGCGCTGCGCGGCAAGGTGGTGCTGGGGCGCAAGATTACGCGCGACGAGATGAATGAGCGCTGAGAGCCTGTCAAGCTCCGGGCACACGCTATCGTCACGCGCATGATCCTGCCGCAGCACATCGATGCCCGCGCCTTCGACGCGCTGCACGACGACGCACCGGCGTGGCGCGACGCGATGGTCTCGATCGCATCGGGCCACGGCAGCGGGCAAGTCGAGCAGATCGAAGAGGGCACCGCGCTCGCGGCGCGCATCGGTGACGAGCAGGTGCTCAAGCTCTACCCGCCGTTCCTGCGCGACCATTTCGAGTTCGAGTGCGCGATGCTCGAGGCGCTGCACGGCCGTCTGGCGGTGCCCACGCCGCGCCTCGTGGCCACCGGCGAGCGCGACGGCTGGCCTTACCTCGTGATGACGCGCCTCATCGGCGAGCCGCTCACGCGCAGCTGGCCGATGCTCAGCGAAGCGCAGCGGCTGGCGCTGCTCACTGCCCTGGGCGAACTGGCCACGCAAGTGCACGCGTTGCCGGTGGGGCGCTTGGCCGTGCTGGCACCACGTTGGCCCAACTTCATCGCCACGCAGCGCAGCCGCTGCGCCGCACGCCAGCAGCGCACCGGCTTGCCGGCGCCACTGCGCGAGGCGCTGCCGCGATTCCTCGAGGGCGAGTTGCCCGAGGGGCCCCCGGTGCTGTTGACCGGCGAGTACACGCCGATGAACCTGTTCACCATCGACGGCCGGCTGGCGGCGATGTTCGATTTCGGCGACGGCCTGGTCGGCCCGCGCGAGTACGACTGGCTTGGGCCGCTGTGTTTTCTCGCCGCAGGCCACGCAGCGCGCTGCGACGCCTTCCTCGCCGGCTGCGGCGCAAGGCTGGACGAAGCGTTGCGCCTGCGCCTGCTGCGGCTGTTGCTGCTGCACCGCTACAGCAACCTGCCGCTGCAGATCGCTTGTGACGGCTGGCAGCAATGCGGCAGCTTCGAGGAACTGGCCGCGCGGATCTGGCCGCTGCGTTGAACCGACCTCATCCGACGGGCCGTTCGATCCTCTGCTGAAAGCTACCCGGACGGCACGGCGAGCAAGGCGCGCAGCGCCGCCAGCGCCCTGCCGAGCTCCGAGCCTGGCTGTGCCCCCAGGGCGGCGCTGATCGTCTCGGCTTCGCGCACAGCTGCCTGCGCTGCGGCTCGGTCACCGCCGGCCAGAACGGCCTGGCCTTTCACACAAAGGGCCCAGGCCAATTGCAGCGGAGAGTCGATGCTGCGCAGCAGGCGCTCGCCCTCCAGCACCGCGCGCAGGCCCTTCTCGGCCTGGCCGATCGTGACCAGCACCTCCCCGAGCTGTGCCAGCGCGGCCCCTTCGAAGGGCGGGTTGCCCACCTCGCGGTGAATCGCGAGCGCCTGCTCGAAACAATCGCGTGCCTGTGTGAACTCGCCGCGGGCGCGATGCAGTCCGCCGACCTGGCCGAGCACCACGCCCTCGTTGCGGCGGCTGCCGATCTCGCGGTGGATCTTCAACGCGGCAGCACCGTGCTCGGCCGCTGCGGCCGGCTCGCCCGCCTCGTTGAGCAGCAGCGCGAAGTTGGCCAGAACGATTGCCTCCTGCAACAGGTTGCCGGCCTCGCGGTGGATGGTCAAGGCGGATTGATACGCCGATCGCGCGGCGCCGCCATGACCGAGCTCGTGCAGCAACGAGCCGAGGTTGCCGAGCGCAATGCCTTCAGCGGCGCGGTTGCCCACTTCGCGGTGCAGTGCCAGGGCGCCTTCGTACGCGCACCGCGCATCGGCCATGCGTCCCTGTTGCATCTGCAGGTTGCCGAGGTTGGCCATGGCCAGCGCGAGCTGGCCTTTCGCACCCAGTTCGCGAAGCATCGGCAGCGCCAGGTCGAGCAGCTGCCGGGCATCCTCTTTGCGTCCCTGACGGAAACGCGCGACGGCGATCTTCCCCAGCACCTGGGCTTGCACGAGTCGATCCTGCGCCAACTCGGCCGCAGCCAGTGCCTGCTCCAGGGCTGCGTCGGCTTCCGCGGTCTGCCCGGCGCCCCGCAGCACCACGGACAGGGCCTGCCAAGCCAGCGCGCGCTGGCGCGCCGAGAGCCCGTCCAGACGGACCACTTGCTCGCCCAAGTCCACGCCCACACGGAACGGCCCCTGCGCCTCGAGCACCACCGACGCGGCCCGATGGCAGGCGGCCGCAACTTCGGCTTGGCCCTGTCGCATCGCGCGACGGCAGCCGCTGACCAGGTTGTCGAGCTCCAGCGCCAACTTGCGCCGCTGTGCGATGCCGCCCTCGCGCAGCAGCGTCTCCATCGCTTCGTCGCGGCCGAAGCGGGCAAACCAGCGGCCATGCCGCTGCTGCGCCTTCAGGGTCGCAGCGGGCGCCACGCGTTCGAGCTTCCCGGCCGCGTACTCATGGATGCTCAGGTACATGCCGAAGTACGGCTCGGCGATGTCCAGCCGCCGCGGGTCCTTGGGCAGCCAGGCGCGCAGCAGGCTCTTGTCGACCAGCGCCTGGATCAGGTCGATCGTCGGCGCTGTGCCGGCGACTTCCAGCACGGCTTCGGCGGCCTGCAGGGTGAAGCCGCCTTCGAATACCGAGCATTGCGCCAGCGCGGACTGCTCGCTCGGCTCCAGCAGCTCCCAGCTCCAGTCGATGGCAGTGATCAGCGTGGCCTGTCGTGCCGCCGCTCCCTTCGCGCCGGCCAGCAGCACGAAGCGGTCGTTCAGCCGCTGCACGATCTGCGCCGCCGAGAGGATGCGCACACGGGCCGCCGCCAGCTCGATCGCCAGCGGCAGCCCGTCGAGCAGCCGCACCGCCTCGGTCACGGCGTCGCGGTTGCCATCGTCGACCACGAACTCCGGCCGCTGGGCCCTGGCACGCGCCTCGAAGAGCTCGACCGCCTCGGTGGCCAGCAAGAGCGGTTCGATCGGGAAGATCTGTTCGCCTGCCAGTTGCAGCCGCTCGCGGCTGGTGACGGCGAAGCGGGCTTGTGCCGCGCGGTCGATCCACTGCCCGAGCGTGACCGCCGCGTGCTCGAGCAGCTGCTCGAAGTTGTCCAGGATCACGAGGCAGCGCCCGCGCGCGGCGATCGCACGGCCCAGCTGCGCACCGGCATCGCCCTGCCCGAGCGGTACGCCCAGGGCCAGCGCCACCGCGAAGTGGATGCCGTCCAGCGTGCGCGCTTCGGAGAGGTCGCAGAAGTACACGCCGCCGGGCCACTCGCCGAGCCACGCGTGCGCGTAGCGGCGTACGAGGCGTGTCTTGCCCGTGCCGGCCGTGCCCAGCACGGTCAGCAGCCTGGCCGCGCCGCCGAGCCGCGACGCGAGCGCACGCAACTCCGCGCTGCGTCCGATGAAGTCATCGCGCTCCGGGCTCAGGTTGTGGCGCACCTCGCGAACAGGCTGCCAGAGGCCTTCGACCCGCACCACGCGGTAGGCCTTCGAACCGTCGGCCGGCGGTTGCCCGGCGCTGCCGCTCGGAAGCAGCTCGTGGATCGGTTCCGGTTCGTCGATGCCGTGGAGCCGGTAGTACCCGTGCCGATGCAGCGCGCAGCCGGGAAGCACGGCCCCGGCAAGGGCGCGGGCTGCCGATTCGCTGAGCAGCGTTTGGCCTTCCTGGGCCAACGCCATGATGCGCGCGGCGAGCGGCTTGGCCAGGCCTTCGGCCTCGATCGGCTTGGCACCTTGCGCGACATCGGCGGGTGCATTGCGGCGCAGCGCCAGCTCGCCGACATGCAGGCTCGCTCGTGCCGCGAGGCCGAGCCCGGCCAGCTCCTGGTGGTAGGCGATCGCAAAGTGCGCTGCGTTCGCGGCAGTGTCGAAGACGAGGAAGAAACCGTCGCTGCGATCGATCTCGAGGCCCTGGAATCGGCGGCGCAGCTCGCGCGAGCGCCGGTCGTGCTCGGCCCACAGCGCAGCTGCGCGATCGTCGCCGAGCTGCTGCACGAGCTGCGTGCTGTCGATCACGTCGGTGAAGAGCAGTGCGTGCGTGCTCAGCGGGCCCTCCCTGCGCGGTGCGGGCCATGCTATCGCGCGCGACTGTCGCGCGCGACGGTTCAGGCCAGCAGCACCAGCGCGCCGCTGGTCGCGCGCGACTCCAGCCGCTCGTGCGCCTGCGCCGCGGACTCCAGCGGGTGGCGTTCGATCGGCGGCGGCCGGATCGTGCGCTCCGCGAAGGCCTGCCACAGCCGCTGCGCGCGCGCTTCGAGTTCGGCGCGCGTGGCGACGAAGTCGAACACCACCGGGCGCGAGAAGGTCAGCGATTTGTGCAGCAGCGCATCGGGGTCGATCGCACCCAGCGCGCCGCTGGCCTGGCCCAGGCTGATCCAGTGCCCGCGGCGTGCCAATGCGGCGAGGTTCTGCTCGCGCGCCGCAGCGCCCAGGCCGTCGATGAGTACGTCGGCGCCGCCGAACTGGCGCTGCACGATGTCGGCGAAACGGTAGTCGTGCGTGACGATCACGTGCTCGCAGCCGAACTCGCGTGCGATGCGCGCCTTCTGATCGCTGGAAACCGTGCCGATCACGGTGGCGCCCAGGCTTTTGGCCCACGCGCAGGTGATGAGGCCCACGCCGCCCGCGGCTGCGTGCACGAGCAGCTTCGTGCCGCGCTGCACATGGCCCAGGTCGCGCAGCAGGCAGTCGGCGGTAATGCCCTTCAGCAGCGCGGCCGCGGCCAGTTCGTCGTCGATCGCCGCGGGCAACCGCACGCACCACGCGGCCGGCACGCTGCGCACGCCGCAGTACGCGCCCGGCGCCGGGCCGAGGTAGGCCACGCGGTCGCCGGGCATGAATCCGCTCGTCTCTTCGCCGACATCGATCACCGTGCCCGCGGCCTCCATGCCGGGCGTGCCGCCAACGGCCAGCATCGGTGCGATCCGGCCGCGGCGCAGGTAGACGTCGATGAAGTTCACGCCGATGGCGCGCTGGCGGATGCGCACTTCGCCCGGGCCGGGGGCGGGCGCTTCGGCGTCTTCGGCGCGCAGTTGATCGGCATCGCCGTACGCGCGCACGGCGACGCGCCGCGTGGGGATCGGCAACGCCGCGGGCATCGGCGCGGCGCTCGCGCCTGTGACGCGCAAATCCCCACCGACACGCAAATGCCGCCGCAGGTTCTCGAACCCGGCTTCGTAAACCGCTTGCGCCACCATCTCGCGCAACTCGCGCTCGCGCCCGGGCGGCGTGGCGAAGCTCGACTCCCAATGCCAGAAGGTGCGGTTGCCGTCGGTGACGGGCTTCAAGGTCACGGTGGCCACGTAGCGCATCAGCGGCACCGAGGCTTCGACGATGCAGTAGGTGCTCTTGTGCGCGCGATCGTCCAGCGTCAGCAGCTGCTCGCGGATCGAGCTGCCGTCCTTCAGCGTGAAGGCGCGCACACAACCCACCTGGTCGCTCTTCTCGCCGCCTTCGATGCGGCTCTGGGCCACCACGTCGTGCCACTGGTCATGGCTGTTGAAATCGCGCAGCACCGCCCAGACGCGCTCGATCGGCGCGTCGATGACGGTGCTGCGCACGACCGATTGCAGCACTGGCTATTTCTTGAACTTGAGCTTGGAGCCGTCGAAGGTGGTCACCTGCGCGGCCATCAACCCGTCGCGCGTGACGTAGGCATCCGAGCCCTTGTACGGTTCGGCCAGGAAATCGGCCTCGGCGCGCCACACCACGTTCAGCGTGTTGCCCACCAGGAACGAGCTCTCGCTGGTGAACTTCAGGCCTTTCAGACCATCGGGCCGCGGCTTGCAGAAGCCCGTGAAGAGGTCGCCCACCTTCTGGCGGCCCTTGATCAGCTGGCCGTCGGGCAGGTGGATCTCCACATCGCTCGGATACTGCGCCATCAGGCGGTTCCAGTCGCACTTGTTCAGCGCGTCCAGGTGTTCGTCGATGACTTTTTGCACCGACGCCTGTTTCTTCAACGGCGGCAGTTTCATCGGCTCAGCGGCCCAGGCCGAAGCCGTGGCAAGCGCGAGCAGGCCGGCGGCGAAAGCCTTCGGGGTGGATATGGGCATGGTTTGTCTCCTGTGGGCGGTACCTGGAAAGACTTCAGCGCGCAGACCGCCTCTTCAGCGCATCGAAGCCGGCTTGAAACACCCCTTGTCCGATCATCTGGCCAAGTTCGTGCTCGCGCCCCGCGGCGCAGTCGAACTCGGCACTCCACTCGGCGAAGCAGCGCTCACCGTCGGTGACCGGCGTGAGCTTCAAGGTGGCCACGTAGTTGTCTACGCCCAACGGGCTTTCGACGATTTCGTACGTGCACGAATAGTCGTAGTCCGACAACGCCAGCAGCCGCTCGCGCAGCATGCCGCCGTCACGCCTGTGGAAGTGGCGGATGCAGCCGATGCGATCGCTCGGCTCGCTGTTTTCGATGCGGCTGTCGGCAATGCCGGGGTGCCACAGCGGCAATGCGTTGAAGTCGCGGATGCGCTGCCAGACGTTGTCGGCGCTGGTCTCGATGACGGTGGAGACGTAGATGCGGATCATCGGCGTCAGGACTTGTCTTGCGGTGCGGCGGGCGGCAGCGCCGCCGCACCGCCCCCGGCGCCGAGCCGGCCGCCCTCACTGGTCACGCCGCTGGTGAGCCGGCCGAGGTCACCGGCGTCCAGGCCGATCTCGCGCAGCAACTGGTCGACGATCGGCGCTTGCGCGCGGAAGCGCAACGCGCTGTTGACGACGCTGTCGGCGAAGCCGCCGTTGCCGCCATCGCCACCGCCGCCCCCACCGCCGCCCGCGAGGCCCTGGACGTGCAGGATCTTGATGCCCTCGATGCGCTCCATCGGCTTCACCGATTCGCGGATGATCGCCTCGGCTTTCTCGACCAGCTTCAGGCGCAACGCCGAGGCCCGCGCGTCGGGGCTCAGCATGTTGTGCGCCTCGTTCATCCAGCGCTGCGCCTCGGCCTCGATCTCGGCGCGCACGCGCACCGCCATCGCCCTGATGCGATCGGCGTCGGCGTCAGCCTCGGCCTGCGCGCGGATTGCCGCACCGCGGTCTTCGCTGGCGTCGCGCTCGGCCCTCGCGGCCACCGTCAAGCGCAGGGCTTCGCGCTCGGCGGCCTGCGCGGCGCCGATCAGCTCGATCGCTTTCTTGCGCTCGGCCATCTCGACCTCACGCGCGGTGAAGACCTTCTCTTCGGCGGAGACCGCCAGCGCACGCGCGATCTCGGCGCCGGCCTGCGCGTTCGACAGCGCCTCGCTTTCGTGCGCCACCGCGATGGCGCGCTGCTGCTCGGCCAGCTCCAGTGATTTGCGGCGCTCGATCTCGGCCGATTGCAAGGCGCGTTCCTTGCCGATGCGCTCTTGTTCGACGCTTTGCTCGGAACGGATGCGCGCGGCCTCGATGGTCTGCTTGGCGGTGATCTGTGCGCCTTCGGCTTCCTGCTCGCGCAACGCACGCTCGGCCGTCAACTCGGCACGCTGCCGTGCGCGCGCGATCTCCACTTCGCGCTGCTGGGTGATGCGCGCGTATTCGCTCTCCCGGTCGATGTCCAGCGAGAGTTTTTCGGCTTCCAGGTTCTTGTTGCGGATGGCTACCAGCGTGTCTTGTTCGACGTCGTTGCGCTGTTTCTTGCGCCGCTCGATTTGCTCGGTGAGGCGCGTCAGGCCCTCGGCGTCGAAGACGTTGCTGGGGTTGAAGTACTCCATCGCCGTCTGGTCGAGCTGCGTCAGCGATGCGGCTTCCAGTTCGAGGCCGTTCTTGGTCAGATCTTCGGCTACCGCCTCGCGCACGCGCTTGACGTAGCTTCCCCGCTTTTCGTGCAGCTCCTCCATCGTCATCTCGGCCGCTGCGGTGCGCAGTGCATCGATGAACTTGCCTTCCACCAGTTCCTTCAATTCGTCGGGCGCCATCGTGCGCAGGCCCAGCGTCTGTGCCGCAGCGGCCACCGCCGTCGGCTCGGCGGCCACGCGCACGTAGAACTCGGCGATCACGTCCACGCGCATGCGGTCTTTGGTGATCAGCGCCTTGTCGCGCCCGCGGCTCACCTCCAGCCGCAGCGTGTTCATGTTCACCGGGATCACGTCGTGCACGATCGGCAGCACGAAAGCGCCGCCGTCGAGCACCACCTTCTGCCCGCCCAGGCCAGTGCGAACGAAAGCGCGCTCCTTGCTGCTGCGCAGGTACAGCCAGTGCAGCAGCCACACGGCGATGGCGACGACGATCGCCACCACGATCAGGGCGAGGATGAAACTGCCGAATTCAGCGCCGGTCATGGGGCCGTCTCCTTAACGTGTGATCTGAGTGAAGCGCCGCGTCGTCTCGGTCAACGCCACCTCGGTGGGCAGCCGCTCCATCGAACTGGCGCCGTAGAAGCCGTGGCAATCGCGGCAGTGCTTCAGGATGAACTGCGCATCGTCCGGCGTCGCAATCGGCCCGCCGTGGCAGAGCACGATCACCGCGGGGTTCACCGCCTTGGCCGCCGCGGCCCAGGCGTTGATCGGCTCCACACCATCGGCGAGCTTCAGCGCCGTGCCCGCGCCGATCGAGCCGCCGGTCGTCAAACCGAGGTGGCAGACCACGATGTCGGCACCGGCCTTGGCCATGGCACGCGCTTCGCCTTCGCTGAAGACGTAGGGCGTGGTGAGCAGGTCCATGCGGTGCGCGCGCTCGATCATCTCGACTTCCAGACCGTATCCCATGCCGGTCTCTTCGAGGTTGGCGCGGAAGCTGCCGTCGATGAGGCCGACGGTGGGGAAGTTCTGCACGCCCGAAAAACCGAGCGTGATGAGTCGCGCGAACAGCTCCTCGGCGATCATGAACGGATCGGTGCCGTTCACGCCCGCCAGCACCGGCGTCTTCTTCACCACCGGCAGCACCTCGTGCGCCATCTCGCAGACGATCTCATTGGCGTTGCCGTAAGCGAGCAGGCCCGCGAGCGAGCCGCGCCCGGCCATGCGGTAGCGGCCGGAGTTGTAGATCACGATCAGGTCGATGCCGCCGGCTTCTTCGCACTTGGCCGAGAGGCCCGTGCCGGCGCCACCGCCGATCAGCGGCTGGCCGCGTGCGATCTTGGCGTGGAAGCGGGCGAGCAGTTCGGAACGGGCGATGCGCGGCATGATCAGGCGCGGCGGGCCGCGTTCGTGTGAGGTGAAACGTCCAACCAGGCCGCCACCAGTGCGTCGGCGAAGGCCTCGTCGTTGATGTGGTGCGGCAGCTTCAGCAGACGCCGATCGCCGCCGCTGCGGAAGTTCTGCTCGATCGCGGTGAACAGCGCGCGGTCGGCTTCGGGGTCGTGGAAGGGCTGGCCCGGCCGGTCGATCGCCGACACGCCGCCTTCGGGGATCAGGAAGCGCACTGGACCGCGCATCGCGCCCAGTTTCTTCGCGATGAATTCGCCGATCGCACGGCATTCGTCGGCGGTGGTGCGCATCAGCGTCACGGTCGGGTTGTGGCGGTAGAGCTTGCGCGACTGATAGCGCTCGGGCACGCTGTCCCAGGCGCCGAAATTGATCATGTCCAGCGCGCCGCACGAGCCGACGTAGGGCAGCGCGTGGCGAGCGAACACGTCCAGCCGCGTCGGCCCGGCGGACAGCACGCCGTGCCCGATCTGATCGGCGATCTCGGTGGTGGAGACATCGATCACGCCCTCGAGCAAGCCCGAGTCGACGAGCTTCTCCATGCTCTGCCCGCCCACGCCGGTGGCGTGGAAGACGAGGCAGTCGAAGTCATCGGCGAGCTGCTTCGTCACTGCCTGCACACAGGGCGTGGTGACGCCGAACATCGTCAACCCGATCGCGGGCTTGGTGGCCGCCTGCGTCGTCACGGGGTGCGTGATCATGCCGGCCAGCGCGTGCGCGGCGTTGGCCAGCACTCGCTCGCTGATGCGGTTGATGCCCTGCACGTCGGTGACCGAATACATCATGCAGATGTCGCTCGGGCCGACGTAGGGGCGCGTGTCGCCGCTGGCCATCGTCGAGACCATCACTTTCGGCGTGCCGATCGGCAGTGCGCGCATCGCCGGCGTGGCCAGCGACGTGCCGCCCGAGCCGCCCGCGGAGATCAACCCGCCGAGATCACGGCGCGTCAGTACGAAGCGCTCGAAGGCCTCGGCCATCGCCGTCACCGCGCTGCCGCGGTCGCCGCTGAAGACGGCTGCTTCGCCGCGCGGGTGCTGACGCGCCACTTCGCGCGGATGCACGCTGGCCGGCGAAGGCTTGCCGCTGGTCGCCAGGTCAACGGTGACCACGCGCAGGCCGAGTTTTTCCAGGCATTGGCGCAGGTAGAAGAGTTCGCGCCCTTTGGTGTCGAAGGTGCCGGCGACGTAGGCGGCACGGCCGCTGCTGGTGGCCACGGCGAACGGCAGCACGCTGCCCCTGCCCGGCGCCGAAGCCGGCGGAGCGATCGGCCGTGGCGGCGCGGCCGGTGCATCGCGCGGGATGTCCGTCACAGGCGCCGCCGTGCCGCCCGCGTTCCAGCGGTTGAATCCACGCACCGTGCGCGGCGCGGGGTCGTCCAGCGAGGGCAAACCTTCGCCAAACGCGCGCTGCACGCGCAGCACCTGCACCTCGGCGGTCGATGCCACCGCGGCAGGCGCTTCGTCTTCGACTTCATCGGCCGAGCGCACACCGAGCAACCGCTCCTGCAACTCGCGGTCCGCGGCCAACTCCGCCGCCGCCATCTCGTGCGCGATGCGGCCGTTCACCATCACGCCGATGCGGTCAGCCACGTCCACCGCCACGCCCAGGTTCTGCTCGATCAGCAGCACCGCGATCTCGCCCTCACCGCCCAGCGTGCGCAGCGATTGCGCCACCTGCTCGACGATGATCGGTGCCAGGCCCTCGCTGGGCTCGTCCATCACCAGCAGTTTGGGCTCGAGCAGCAGCGCACGGCCGATCGCCAGCATCTGCTGCTCGCCACCCGAAAGCTGCGCGCCGCCGTGGCCCTTGCGCTCGGCCAGCCGCGGGAACATCGCATAGATGCGATCGACCTCGCGCTTCTTGCGCGCGACGAGTTTGAACGTTTCATCCACCGTCAGCGACGGCCAGACGCGCCGGCCCTGCGGCACGTAGGCGATGCCGCGCCGCGTGATCTGGTGCGGCGAGAGGCCGAGGATCTCCTCGCCCGCGAACTTGATGCTGCCGCGCGCGGGCACCAGCCCGGTGATGGCATTGCACAGCGTCGTCTTGCCCATGCCGTTGCGGCCGACGATGCCCAGCACGCCGCGTTCGAGCACCAGGCTCACGCCTTGCAGTGCATGCGCACGGCCGTAGTAGACGTCCAGGCCGTCGATGGCGAGCACCGGCGTGGCCATCAGTGCTTGCCTCCCATGTAGTGGCGCGCGAAGACACGCCTCATCAGTGCTTGCCTCCCATGTAGATCGCTTGCACCTGCGCATCGCCTTCGATCTCGGCCGGCGTGCCGGTCTTCAACACACGCCCGTTGTGCATCACGGTGACTTTTTCGACGACGCGCAGCGCGATGTCCAGGTCGTGTTCGATCAGCACGTAGCTCATGTGCGAAGGCAGCGAGCGCAGCAGCGTCACGAGCTCACGCCGCTCCCCCGGCGACAGGCCCGCGGCGGGCTCGTCGAACAGGATCAGCCGCGGCGCCCCGGCCAGCGCCATGCCGATCTCGAGCTGGCGCTGCTGGCCGTGCGACAGGCTCGCCACCGGCTCGCCGGCGATGTGCGACAAGCGCACGCGGTCGAGCAGATCGTCGGTGGCGCGTTTGCTGGCGCTGCCTTCGCGTGCATGCACGAAGCTGTAGCGGCCACCGGCCACACCGCGCACCGCCAGGAACAGGTTGTCGCGGATCGTCAACTCGCGAAACAGCAGCGACGACTGGTAGGTGCGCCGCAGCCCTTTCCTGATGCGCTCGTGCGGCGGCAGCGAAGTGATGTCTTCGCCGAAGAATTCGATGCGCCCCGCGCTGGGCGGAAAGTCGCCGGTGATCGCGTTGAAGAGCGTCGTCTTGCCCGCGCCGTTGCTGCCCAGCACCGCGTACTTCTGCCCGGCGGCCACGTTCATCGAAACATCGTCCACCGCGCGCAGGGCACCGAACGCGCGCGTGACGTTGGTCAGCACAAGCGCGTCGTTCGATCCGAGCGGGGTGGCCGCCCGAGTCGAACGCAACGATGAAGCGAGCGTGGCCACCGCAGCTTCAGCTCATGGGCAACTCGGCACGTCGCGCGAGCCCATCTGGAAGTCTTCCTTCTTCATGCCCAGCAGCTGGTCGACGTTGTCCACCTTGCGGTGCACCTTGTTGAACAGGTTGCCTTGCGCGTCCTTGACCACTTCGGTGACGAAGGTGGTGCCGATGGCCTGGCGGTTGGCGTCGAGCTTGACGTCGCCGGTGGGCGTCTTCAGCACCATCTTGGAGAGTGCCTCGCGGTACTTGGCCTGGCCGCCGGAGAGGTCGCCGTTGACCGCCGCCAGCCCATCCAGCGCGGCCTTCATGTTCATGTAGTACACGTAGGCGAACAGGCTCGGGCTGGGGAAGCCGCCGGCGCTGACCGGATAGTTCTTCTGGTAGTCGGCGACGAAGGCCTTCCACTCGGCACCGTCGAAGGCATCGGCCACCGGGCCGGCCGAGAGCGTGCCGATGAGCGAGTCGCGCCTCTTGCCCTTGTAGTTGAGGATGTCCTGGCTGACCGTGATCGAGCCACCGACGATCGGCTTGTCGCCCCCGGCGTTTTCGTACTGGGTGAGGAAGTTCACCGCGTCGGCGCCGCCGAGCACGACGAGCAAGGCGTCGACGTCTTTCGGGATCTTGGCGATCACCGAGGAATAGTCCTTGCCGCCCAGCGGTACCCAGGCTTTCTCCGGCACCTTGCCACCGAGCCGGCAGTACTCGGACATGAAGCCCTGCACCTGCGAGTAGGGGAACGCGTAGTCCTCGGCGATGACCATCATGCGCTTGTAGCCACGATCGAGCGCGGCCTTGCCCAGGCCCACCATCCACTGCGCACCTTCGGTGTTGAAGCGGAAGAAGTTGGCGCTCGGATTGAGCAACGTGGCCGCCTGCGCGCCCGAGCTGCCGTTGATGAAGGTGATGTTGGGCTGCGTCTTCGAGTAGTCCTTCACCGCGATGCCCTCGCCGCCCGACAGCGGGCCGACCATGATGTCGACCTTGTCCTGCTCGACCAGCTTGCGCGTGGCGTTGACGGCCACGTCGGGCTTGGCGTCGGAGCTGGCCTTGATGATTTCGATCTTGCGCCCGGCGACCACGCCGCCGCGCTGCTTCACCGCCAGCTCGGCACCTCGCATGCCGTCGGCACCACCGGCGGCGAACGGACCTTCCAGCGTGGCCAGCAAGCCGATCTTCACCGGCTGCCCTTGCGCCCAGGCCGCGCCCAGCAGCGCCGTGGCTGCCGCCGCACCCATCAACGAACGTACCCAGATCTTCTTGGTAAATTTCACTTCAGTCTCCTTTGGTTGGCAGAAATGGCCGCGTCGGCTGGAAGCGCGAGCGAAGCTTCGCCCACAGTCCGAGCAGGCCGTCGGGGGAAAACAGCACGATGGCGAGGAACACGCCGCCGATGACGAGGTTGAAGCGCTCGCGGTCGATGAGGTCGATGGCAAAGGTCTGCATGAGCACGAAGACCAGCGCGCCGAGAAAGGCGCCGATGGGGCGCTTCATGCCACCGAGCACGGCCATCACCAGGATGTTGATGAGCCAGCCGGTGCCCACCGAGCCCGGAGTCATCAAGGCGTTGTACCAGGCCAGCAGGATGCCGCCGACGGCAGCAATGAGGCCGGCCAGCGCATAGGCCGCAACACGATGCGCCAGCACGTTGAAGCCTAGGGCGGCCATGCGCCGCGGGTTGTCGCGAATGCCCTGCAGCGCCACGCCGAACGGCGCGCGCACGATGTAGCGCACCAGAAAATAACCGGCCATGGCCCAGAACAGGCAGAGGAAATAGAACGGCACCGGCTCGCGCCAGCCGATGCCCAGCACGGTAGGCGGCTTCAGTTCGCGAAGACCCTGGAAGCCATTGAAGATGCTGTAGTTCTGCAGTACCAGGTAGTAGAACGCCACGCCGATGGCCAGCGTGATCATGATCGTGTAGATGCCTTCGGTGCGCACCGACAGCCAGCCGATGAAAACGGCACACAGCACGGCCGTGAGCAAGGCAAAGGGCACCGCCACCCACCAGGGCCAGGCCAGGCTGATCTCGGCGCTGCTGCTGGTGCCGAGCACCGCCAGCGCGTAGCCGGCAATGCCGGCCACCGTCATCTGCGCCAGCGACACAGCCCCGTGATCTCCGCGGAGGTCAGGGAGACGGGCTGGGGCGGCACCGCGGTCGCGAACGCCACATCCTCGTGATCGGTCACGAGCCGGAGAGCCATCGCATCGCCGGGCGGCGGGGGAGGGTCCGGCGGAAGCGGCCGCCGGTCCGGGCAAGCAATGTGCTGGTCGCGGCTTGCCAGTGTGTGGTTGCCGCTACGGGACTCGCACCCGTGACCTCCGGGTTATGGGCCCGGCGAGCTGCTGCTGCTCCAAGCGGCTGGGGATCCGTCACGCCCTCAACCGTAGCTGCGCACGGCGGGGATAGCTACTCGTCCGTTTGGGCCATGCCGTTCGGCAGGGGCAGCTTGTCTGCGTAGAGCCGCACGAGCTGCGTGGTGTTCTCGACACCGGCTTTCGCACGGGCGTTCGCAAGGTGCCGCTTGACTGTCGGCTGCGCCATGCCCAGGCAGCGCGCCGCGGCCTTCTCGGTGCCGCTCGTCACGATCGCGGCGAGGACCTCGAGCTCGCGTGCTGACAGGCGTCGCGAGCGGTGAACCACTGTCGCCGGGCTCACGCGGACCGGACCAGGCGCAGCGGCTCGGGCGGATCGATCAGGCGCATCCGGATCGGAAGGTCGTTGGTCGAGGCGCAAGCCCTCTCGCCCCGACCAGACTGACCAATCGAACCGGCAACGATGCCGGGACCGAAGGCCACATCCCATCCGTGGGCCTTCGCGGCGATGGTCACAGCGAACGCGTAGTCCTGGACCCCCGTGACCTCGATGCGCTCGAACACCGACTCGGCGATCGCCCGGCGGCCCTCGTCGTCGGTCTTCTCCCAGAGCTTCGGCAGGTTCTCGAGGTACTCGCGGGCCTGCTCCGCGGTGGGCGTTTGCGACGGGCGAAGCTCGGCTGCCTCGGCCTCGGCGTCGAGACGCGCCATGGTCGCCTCGAGCCTGCCCATGTCCCGGTCGCGGGCGAAGCGCAGCGCCGCCTGGTCGCGCTCCCGCTCGACCCTCGCCGCGGCCAGGACGTCGCCTGTCACGGGCTCCGGGCGCACCGCGAGGCCGATCGTCTCGACCTTGAGCACGGAGCTCGCCGCGACGTGCCGGAAGGCCTGGCCGATGGCCGCCTCGTACATCGTGGCCGGGTAGGACTCACCCTTGACCCTGTGGTCCAGCGAGCGCTCGAACGCCCTGTAGCGGCGCGGCGCGGCGGCCTTGAACGCATCGCAGGCGTCGACGTGGCGGTAGCGCCCGGTGTGCCCGGTGAGCCGGCGTCCACAGGGTCCGCAGGCGAGGATGCCGGCGAGGGCGTACTTGCGGCGGTTGACCGATCCGCGGTGCCGCCGGCTGTAGCGGGCCCGCAGCGCCTGGACGGCCTCCCACGTGGAGACCTCGACAAGCGCGCCCAGGGCCGACGGCTCACCCGTCCGCAGGCGTCCGGCGTAGAACGGGTTCGT
>JANNQO010000281.1:0-7100 GCA_031400795.1 Rubrivivax sp.
GCCTGGCCTGCTTGCGCTGCGCCGACCAGATCGTGCCAAGTGGTTGCGCCAGAAGATCTGGGCGCCGCACGCCGCCACCATCGTAATAGGCGTGAGCTTCGTCGTCACATTGCTGCTGGCTGGCCGCTGGGCCTACACCGATGTGCTGGCCGATCTGGCGCAGGCCATGGACGCCGGGTCGGTCAGCCTGCTGTTGCCGATCCTGCTGTTGACTGCGCTGTACGCCGGTGCGTTGATCGGCGGCCTCACGGCGGGTCGCTGGCAATCCGTGCGCGTGTCGGCATTGCAAGTGCTTCGATGCTTCGCTGGCGGCGTCGTGATGGGCTGGGGAAGCCTGCTGATTCCAGGTTCGAACGACGGACTCATCTTGATCGGCATTCCGCTGCTGCGCCCTTACGCCTGGTTGGCGTTTGCAAGCATGTTCGGGGCGATTGCCGCCGCTATGCTGGTCCAAGGCTTCTTGGGGCGTCAGGTAGTCCGCGATGGCGGAAGGGTCTGACGGCCTTATGCGTTGGGCTCGGAGCAGCCTCTTCGGGAGCTGACGCTCGCGTGCGACAGCTCATAGCCGTTATGGAGATATCTCGACAATGACCGACTGCAGGCCGCCACCAGTGGCAGCTTCATGGAAACCCGCGCGACCTTCTACGCTGCGCCTGGCTCGCCCAAGGGAACTGCCCCCGCACCGACGCCGTCCATTCGCCACCGTCAAGCCGCCGGAATTGACGGGCCTTGCGCTGAGCTTGGTACCGCGGTTCGCTTCGGCTCGTTGAAGCAAGGCGGCCTTCGCTCAACACTTGCGGGGCTCTTTGCGGACATCGTGTCTGCGCAGGCTTCATCGGCGGGCCCGCTCGCCCTGAAGTCCCGCCTCGCTGGCGTCGCAGTCGTTATCCGACTTGGTCATCAACCGTTCGCGGACCCGGCGCCTGGAGAACGTCTCGAACTCGTCGGCAGGCGCCACCGCGTCGGCGGCCCTTCGCTTTCGCTCGCTCAACTCCTGGCGACGTGCATCAGCCGGATCGATGCCCCGCTCGAGCGAGTTGGCGAGTTAACCGTTCAGATGAGTTGACAGCACATCCCCGAATAGCCGTGCAGCGACATCGCCTGCATGATCTGCGCATGCTCGCAGCGCCACGAGCCCGAGGACACCCGTTGCCCGACGCCGCAGTGCGGCCGGCCAATGACGCGGGTGGGCGAGGACGTGAGCGAGCGGCTGGACATCATCCCGGCGCAGTTCTTCGTGCACCGTCACATCTACGGCAAGTGGGCCTGCCGCTGCGATCCTGCGCTATCTGCCTCAGGCTCGTGTGGTCGAGCTCGAACGTGCAGGCCACTTTGTCGACCTCGAAGCGATCGAGGTCGTGCAGCGTGAAGCCTTGGCTCTGGCGCAGCGCTAACGCCGCCGATCTGCTCCGCTCCCCGAAAAACGGGGTGCCCGAGAGCGATAACCCAGTAGTCGCCGCGGCCCCGCCGCAAAGCCGCGCTTCCTACAGTGAACCCAGGTTCACCAGCGGAGGCAACCATGGCAGATGCAAAGACGGAAGAGCGGCCGGTCGACATGATCGAGGTCAACTGGCGCGGCAAGGCGTACCTGATGACCGAGGAGGATGCGGCCACGATCCGCCAGAACATCGTGAACGAGCTGCGCCCCTACGTCGATGCGCTGTCCAAGTCGCTCAAGGTCAACGCGAAGATTCACGAGGAATACCTCGAGACGGCGCAGCTGAAGGACGGCTTCCTGAACGCGGTGAGCCAGATGATTGTGATGAAGGTGGCCAACGTGCGCTTCCCGAACGTGGCCTTGGCCACGCGGGCGTCTTCGGCGATGTCCAAGGTCGAAGCGGTGATGTCGGAGAAGAAGCTGGTGCAGCTGGCCCCGGCACTGCAAGAGGCCGAAGCCGCGATCAATGCCTACCGCACCGACACCGAGCGCTTCTTGAAGGAGCTCGGCGCTTCGGCGCAGACCACGGGTACCGTGCTCAGCGTCACCACGGCTGCGGGGTTTGCCGTGCTCGGCGCTGTGGGCGCGGGCATGCTGGTCGTCGGCGGCGCCTCGGTGGTTACCGCCGGGGCGATCTCGGGTGCCTCGGTCAAGGTGCTGCAGTCGGCCGCCGAAGAGGTGGGCCGCGCGGCCACGGGGCAGGAAGTCACCGTGTGGGAGTCGGTGCAGAAGATCGTGATGGACGGCGTGGTCGGCGCGGCCACCGGGGCCATCGCGGGCAAGATCGACGCCAAGCTCTTTGCGCCGGCCGCGGCGGCCGCGGCCAAGAAGGTGGCGGGCAGACTCACCTATTTCACGGCGGAGCAGGCGCAAACGATGCTGGCGAACTTCCTCAACGGCTCGGGCCAGGCGATCGTGGTCTCGGCCGCGACCGAAGCGGTGGAGACGCTGGGCGAGATGGCCAAGTCCGGCAAGGTGCCCACCGAAGACGACCTGTGGAAGCACTTCGAGAAGTTCCTGATCGCTTCGTTGGCCGGCGGCGTGATGAAGAACTTCGAGTTCGGCGAGGAAAGGATGCTCGGCGCTGCGGCACAGGTCTTCGAGACCAAGTACGTGCCGGATGCCGTCAAGAAGATCGTCGCGGCAGCGATGCCCTCGAGCAGCGACCTCAAGAAGATTGCGCTCACCGTGTTCAAGGCCTTGACCGAAGACGTCGGCAAGTCGGGCGCCAACGCGGTGGTTGCCGGCGCCAAGGGCGACGAGAGTGCCGACAAGCTCTCCGCGCTGGGCCTGGCCGGCATCGATCGCGACGCCAATATCAAGCGCCTGATCGATGCCGAGGTCAAGGCCGAACTGAAGAAGCGCAAGATCGCCGTCAAGTGATCGTCATCGAGGCGCCGAGGGGGTCGTATGGGAATCAGCCTGTCGTTGGAGGCGCTTTGCCGCGCCACGCTCCTGGCCATCGTCGCCCTGGTGTCGGCACTCGGCGCGCAGGCGGCCGCCGAACCACGCAAGCAGGCCAAAGCCGTCGTGCACGCACCGATGGCCATCGAGGCCATGGTGCTATTCGACGAGGTGCGCGAGGCCTACCCACGCCTGTTCGGCGGCGCGCTGCTCACGCAGACCAGCGGCGCCTACCTCTATCGGCTGGACGCCGGCAGCGGGAACTACGTGGCGATGACCGCCACCGACATCTACCTGATGGGCCCCGTGGTGGGCTCACTCACCACGCCGGTGAAGTACGCCGCGCTGGCCGATTTCTGCGCCAAGCCCGAGACGGCCAGGTTCTGCGGCTTCAAGCACGAGCGCAGCGTCACGGTGGACGGCATCGAGCGCGAATTCATCGTCTACGTGCCCTGGAAGTCGCGCCAGGTGCAGAACCTGCCGGTGGTTTTCATGCTGCATGGCACGACCGGCACCGGCGAGGAGTTCTACGCGCGTTCGGGCTGGCGCGAGCTGGCCGACACGGAAGGCTTCATTGCCGTGTTCCCCACGGCACTGCGCCATTGCCTGTACGAAGACGACATCACGGTCAACGGCATCTTCGAGCCCAACGAGCGCCGCACGCCGACCAAGTGGGCCTCGGGCATCCTCGGCGACCCGGCCAAGATGCCGCTGTGCACGGTGGCGCAGCGTGTGGGCCTGGAGCCCACAGCCCTGGCCGCGGTGAGCCACCCGCTGGCCGACGACCTGAGCTACTTCGACCGCATGGTCGACGACCTGAAGCAGAACTTCCGTGCCGATGCCAAGCGCATCTACGTCTCGGGCTTCTCCAACGGCGGCCAGATGACCGCGCGCTTGGCCGCCGAACGATCGACCACCTTTGCGGCCCTGGCCAGTGCAGCCGGCAATTCCTATCCCGGTTTCGCGCCAGCGGTACGCCCGCCTTCGTTCATCTACAGCGTGGGCGAACTTGATGACCGCTACACCGAGGGATTGGGCATCCCCACCGTACCCCTGACCGACATGGGCGCGAGCCCCTTGTTCGCCAACCAGATCGTCGAGCCCTTCTCGACCCCGCTGCAGCTCGATCGCACGAGCTACACGTACAGCCCGGCCACCCTGTTCGGCACCCAGATGGGCGTGCACAGTTACCGCAGCAGCACGGCCGTGCCCGCCGCGGGCAACACGCTGCACGTGGCGGTGATCGCCGGCCTGTTCCACCAGTACCCCAACGGCGACAACCACCCGGTGAAGATGGCCGAGCTGTTGTGGAGCTTCTTCAAGCCGCTGGCGCTGCCTTGATCGACTCCGGCGCCGCGCTCCGATCCGTGCTGAGCTCCCACGCTCGAGCCCCAGCCCCAGCCCCAGCCTCGCAGAGAATGTGCTGCCCAGCAAGGGGGGCACCGCATGGATCTTTCGCGGCCGGCCGAGACGCCGGCCCTGCTCGAACGAGACGCGCAACTGGCGCAGCTGCAAGCCTGGCTGCTCGAACTCACCCTGCCCGGAGCGCCCGGGCGCTGCCTGCTGCTGCATGGCGAGTCGGGCGTGGGCAAGTCCAGCCTGCTGCACGCCGCGCGTGGGCTGCGCCCGCCTCGAGTGGACTGGTTGGCCGGCCTGTGCGAGCCACTGCTCTCGCCGGCGCCGCTGGGCCCGCTGCTGGACATGCTCGACGAGCTGCCGCCTTCATTGGCCGCGATGCTGCGCTCGGGCCGCCCGGTGCAGCAGGTGATGCCCGAATGGCTGGCATGGCTGCGCCAGATCAGGCGGCCCTTGGTGCTGGTGGTGGACGACGCGCAATGGGCCGACGGTGCGAGCCTGGACCTGCTGCGCTTTCTGGGCCGGCGCGTGGAGAGCTTGCGCGCCTTGCTGGTGCTGAGTTTTCGCGACGACGAGCTGCCGCCCGAGCACCCGCTGCACCTGGTCTTCGCCGGCCTGCCGGCGGCGGCCACGCTGCGCCAGCGGCTGGAGCCGCTGTCGGCACGCGCCGTTGCGGTGGCGGCGCAGCGTGCGGGCCGTGCGGCGCAGGGCCTGCATCGGCTGACGCAGGGCAACCCCTTTTTCCTGGCCGAGCTGTTGCGCGCACCGGCAGGCGCGATGCCGGCTTCGGTGCGTGACGCGGTGCTGGCACGCGCGCAAAGGCTTACCCCCGCGGCCCGGCGGCTGCTCGATCTGGTGTGCATGTCGCCGGTGCCGCTGGAACGTGTGGTGCTGAAGCAGCTGCTCGGCGAAGACCTGCCCGGCCTGGCCGAATGCCTGGCCACCGGTCTGCTGCACGAGGCGAACACGGCCGGCGGCGAGGCGATCGGCTTTCGCCACGAACTGGCGCGCCAGGCCGCGGCCTCGGCGCTCGGGGCGCAGCAGCGCCGCGAGGCGCACCACAGGCTGCTGCATGCGCTGCCGCAGGCGAGCACGACGGCCGGCACGACAGCCAGCACGGCGCGCCGCGTGCACCATGCCGAAGGCGCAGGCCTCGCGCAGGAGGTGTTGCAGCTGGCGCCGCTTGCCGCTGCAGAAGCCGCACGCGCCGCGGCACACCGCCAGGCCGCGGCGCTGTACCAACTGGCCATTGCGCAATGCACGCCGCAGACACCGGCGGCGCAGCGCGCAGGCTTGTACGTCAGCTGCGCCGAACAACTCGAGCTGATCGCCGAACTCGACCGCGCGCGCGACGCGCGACAGCAGGCCATCACGCTCTACCGCGAGCTCGGCGACCGCGCCGGCGAAGGCACGGGCCTGAGCCGCATGGCGCGCTTGATGTGGCTGCTGGGCGACACCGCGTTGGGCAAACGCCTGGCGCGCGAGGCGATCCAGGTGCTGGAGTCGATCGCCCCGCCGGCACCGCCGGGCCTGGCGATGGCCTATGCGGTGATGGCGCAGCTGCACCTGCTCGATGCCACCCACGGCGCGGCGCGCGACTGGGGCCGCCGCGCGATGCAGCTGGCCGAGGGAAGTGCCGACCTCGAGACGCTGGCCCATGCGCTGAACACCGTGGGCGCTGCCGAGCTCATGGCCACCGATGTGCCCGAAGGCTGGGCGCGGCTGCGTCGCAGCCTCGCGCTCTCACTCGAACAGGGCTGGCCGGAGCTGGCCGCACGCGCCTACATCAACCTGGTCGTGCACCTGCTGGTGCACCGCAAGCATCACGAGTGGCCGGCGCTGTGCGACGAAGCGCTCGTCTTCTGCGACGCGCGCGACTTCGATCTCTACAGCATGCGGCTGCGCATCCGGCGCGCCTTCGGCCGCATCGAGATCGGGCAATGGGCCCAGGCCGAGACGGATTTGAACGAAGTGCTGGCGCTGCCCGGCCAGGTGGCGATGGACCGCCAGCAGGCCCAGCACCTGCTGGCGCTGATCGAGCTGCGCCGCGGCCGCCCGGCGCCGCGGCGCTATTGGGCCGAGCTGCTGGACGGCCGGCGCAGCCTGAGCCCGGTGCCCTGGTACGCGCCGCTGTCGGTGGCCGCTGCGGAAGCGGCCTGGTTGCTCGGTCGGCCCGAGCTGCTGCTGCGCTGGGCGCAAGAAGGCCTGCCAGCCGCGGTGACCAGCGGCGAGCCCTGGCGCAGCGGCCAGCTCGCGGTGTGGTTGCGCCGCCTGGGCCGGCTCGAGCAGCTGCCCGAGATCCCCCTGGCCCGGCCCTGCGAAGCCGAACTGCGCGGCGACCTTGACGCCGCGGCGCAGGGCTGGGGCGAGGTCGGCAATGCCTACGAACGGGGCTTGAGCCTGCTCGGCGGCAACGTCGACCAATTGAAGCGCGCGCTGGCCCTGTTCGAACAACTCGGCGCCGCGCCCGCGGCCAGCCTGGCGCGACGGCGCCTGCGCGAGGCCGGCGTGCTCACCGGCCTGCGCGGCCAGAACAAGGCCACGCGTGCCGACCCGATGGGCCTCACGCCGCGCCAGCGGCGGCTGCTGCTGGAGCTGGCGCAAGGGCTGAGCTACCGCGACATCGCCGAGCGCTGGCATCGCTCGCCGCGCACGGTGGAACACCACGCGCTGCACCTGCTGGCCAAGCTGGGCCTGGGTTCGCGCAAAGAGGTGGTGGGTTTCTTGCAGCGCAGCGGCGAGGCGGTGCCAAGCGGTTCCGGCGATCAGATTCGGCGAGGAGCGCTGAAGGTCGAGTGACGATGGGCCGGTGGGGTGCTGCGAAGTAGGCACCGGGCGTCATGCCGCCTGCTTGAAGGCGGCGACGAAGGCGCTGGTGCTTTGGTAGCCGACCGCCAGCGCG
>JANNQO010000282.1:0-28248 GCA_031400795.1 Rubrivivax sp.
GTTCACGCGCAGCCCGGTCTGCTCGAGCAGCGCGCGCTTGACGAGCTTGGACAGGCCGGCCACCTCGGCCTTCAGCACGAAGGTCGTCGCGCCCGCCTCGAGGCTGCATTGCCCGGGGTAGTACTTGGTGCTGCCGCCGCCGAGCTGATCGGCGAGCAGCTTTCGGCGCGCCGGCGGGATCGGCTTGCGCGCCAGCATCACCACCACCTGCTTGCCGGACTTGGCCACCAAGGCCTGCATCGTCTGGCCCTTCAGCACCAGGCGCAGCAGCGGCAGCATCTTGGTCGACAGAATCTCCGGCGACTCATCGTCGTCGTCATCGTCGTCGTCCTTCTTCGACGCGTCGGCCTTCGCCTTCTTCTCGGCCTCGGCCTTCTTCGCCTTCTCGGCTTCGGCCTTGGCCTTGCTCTCGGCCAGGGCGGCCTGTTCCGCGGCCTTGCGGGCACGTGCCAAAGCCTTGTCGAGATCGCCGAGGTAGACGGCGAGCTCCTTGTCGCCCTTGTGCACCTTGAGCAGGGCTTGCGCCTGATTGTCGATAGCCTCCAGGCCGCTGAGCTGCGCATCGGCCGCGCCGGATTCAGCGCGACCCCAATCGGCCAGAGTCTTCAGCAGCGCCGCGTCCTTCAGGGCGCGGCCTTTGGCAAAAGTCTTCCAGGCGGCTTCGGTGAGTTGTTTCTCGGCCATCGGCTGATCCCCCAATGTGCGCAAACTGGCACCGCATTAGACACCGCCCCGACTCGGGTGTGCAGCCCCTACGTCGCGCGATCAGCCCACCAGCGCTTGCGCGAATTCGCGCGCATCGAAAGTCTGCAGGTCTTCGAGCCGTTCGCCGATGCCGATGAAATAGACCGGGATCACCCGCCCCTGCTCGGCACACCAGCGGGCATGGGCCGCGAGCACACCGCCCTTGGCGGTGCCGTCGAGCTTGGTGACGATCAGACCCGTAAGGCCGAGCGCCCTGTCGAAGGCCTTGACCTGCGCCAGCGCATTCTGGCCAGTGTTGCCGTCCACCACCAGCAGCACCTCGTGCGGCGCGCCGGGCTGCGCTTTGGCGATGACGCGCTGGATCTTCTTCAACTCCTCCATCAGGTGGAGTTGGGTGGGCAAGCGGCCGGCGGTGTCGGCAATGACCACGTCGCAGCCGCGCGCGCGGCCGGCGCTGACCGCATCGAAGGTCACGGCAGCAGGGTCGCCGCCCTCCTGGCTCACGATGTCCACACGGTTGCGATCAGCCCACACCGCGAGCTGCTCGCGCGCCGCGGCGCGAAAAGTGTCGGCGGCGGCGAGCAGCACCTTTTGCTGCCCCTCGGCCAGATGGCGCGTCAGCTTGCCGATGCTGGTCGTCTTGCCGGCACCGTTCACGCCGGCGACCATGATCACGGTGGGCCCGGGGTCAGCAAGCGTGAGCTGCCGCTCGAGCGGTGCGAGCAGTTCGGTGGCGGCTTCGATGAGCAGAGCCTTTACCGCCGCCGGGTCGGCGGCCTGGGTGTCCTTGACGCGGCGCTTCAGGTCGTCGAGCAGGTGCTGTGTGGCACCCACTCCGGCATCGGCCATCAACAGCGCCGCTTCGAGATCGTCGTACAGCGCATCGTCGATCTGCGTGCCGATGAAGACCTGGGCGATCTGGCTGCCGGTCTTGCGCAAGCCCGCCTTCAGTCGGCCGAACCAACCCTGGCGATCCTCGGCCGGCGCCGCGGCGGGCGGCGATGGCATGGCCGGCTGCGACTGCGGCGCGGCCTTCTTCTTGAAGAAGCTGAACATGAAGGGGCGCCAAGCACGGCCGCTATACTGCGCGGCTCCAGGCGCTTTAGCTCAGTTGGTTAGAGCGACGGAATCATAATCCGCAGGTCCGGGGTTCAAATCCCTGAAGCGCCACCAGACAGACCCGGCCCCTTGCAGCAGCGCATGCAAGGGGCTTGTCCTTTGGCCCTGCCCTAGAATCTCCGGCTTTCCACAGCCCCTGGATCTACCCCATGCCCCGCTGTGCATCCGCCGCAATGGCCACCGGCGCGGCGCTTCTGTTGTGCGCCAGCGCGCACGCCCAGTTTCAACGCAGCTTTCCGGCCACCGCGCTGCGCGGCGACATGGTGGTGCAACAGCCGCCGGCGATCCTGCTCAACGGCGTGGCCGCCCGGCTGGCCCCCGGCGCACGCATCCGCGATCGCAACAACCTGCTGGTGATGTCCGGCGCGCTGGTCAACACCAAGCTCACCGTGCACTACACGCTCGAGCACCACGGGATGCTGCTGGACGTGTGGGTGCTGAACAACCCGGAGAAGGCGCGCCAGCCCTGGCCGAAAAACGCAACCGAGGCGCAGGCCTGGTTGTTCGACCCTGCCGCGCAGACCTGGAGCCGGCCGTGAGCGGTAAAAAGGTCTTCATCCGCACCTTCGGCTGCCAGATGAACGAGTACGACTCGAACAAGCTGGTGGACGTGCTGCGCGCCGCCGAAGGCTACGAGCCGACCGACAAGCCCGACGACGCCGACCTGATCCTCTTCAACACCTGCTCGGTGCGCGAGAAAGCGCAGGAGAAGGTCTTCTCCGACCTCGGCCGCGTCAAGCACCTGAAGAAGAAAGGCGTGCTGATCGGCGTGGGCGGCTGCGTGGCCAGCCAGGAGGGCGCGGCGATCATCGAGCGTGCGCCGTACGTGGACATCGTGTTCGGCCCGCAGACGCTGCACCGCCTGCCGCAGCTGATCGAGGCACGCCTCGAGCAGCGCCGCCCGCAGGTGGACATCAGCTTCCCGGAGATCGAGAAGTTCGACCACCTTCCGCCGGCGCGCGTGGAAGGCGCCAGCGCTTTCGTTTCGATCATGGAAGGCTGCTCGAAGTACTGCTCGTACTGCGTGGTGCCCTACACGCGCGGCGAAGAGGTGAGCCGGCCGCTGGACGACGTGCTCACCGAGGTGGCGGGCCTGGCCGAGCAGGGCGTCAAGGAAGTCACGCTGCTCGGGCAGAACGTCAACGCCTTCCGCGGCGTCATCGGCAGCGGCAGCGGCGAGCTCGCCGACTTCGCGATGCTGCTCGAGTGCGTGGCTCAGATTCACGGCATCCAGCGCATCCGCTACACCACCAGCCACCCCAAGGAGTTCACGCCTCGTCTGATCGAGGCCTACACGCGCCTGCCGCAACTCGTCGACCACCTGCACCTTCCGGTGCAGCATGGCAGCGACCGCATCCTGATGGCGATGAAGCGCGGCTACACCACGCTGGAATACAAGAGCACGATCCGCAAGCTGCGCGCAGTGCGGCCCGGCATCAGCCTGTCCAGCGACTTCATCGTCGGCTTCCCCGGCGAGACCGAGGACGACTTCCGCCGCACCATTGATCTGATCGAAGAGATCGGCTTCGACGCGTCGTTCAGCTTCGTGTTCAGCCCACGCCCGGGCACACCGGCGGCGGCGCTGCACGACGACACGCCGCAGGAGGTGAAACTGAAGCGCCTGCAGCACCTGCAAGCCACGATCGAGGCCAACGTGCGACGCATCGGCGCGTCGCGCGTGGGCACGCTGCAGCGCATCCTGGTCGAAGGGCCGTCGCGCAGGAATCCGGCCGAGCTGATGGGCCGCACCGAATGCAACCGCATCGTCAATTTCGATGGCGGGCCGCAGGCGGCGCGGCTGGTCGGGCAGATGCTGGATGTGCGAATCACCGAGGCGTTGCCGCATTCGCTGCGCGGCAGCGTGGCGGTCAGCGGCTCGGCGCGGGCCCAGTGCGAGCCTTCCCATAGCGTGAGCGGCCCTAGCGCCGCCCCGGCCCGAAGCCCCGCCACCACAGCGTCGCTGCGCTGACGACCACCAGGGCCCCGTAAGTGGCCATGCGGCCATCGCGGCCGAACAGCAGCAAGCCGGCGAGCACCGTCACCGCGTTGCCCGCCATTGCCCACTTGGCCAGCGAGATGTAAGTTACGCTTGACAGTTCACGACGACAGGCCGACTTGACAAGTGCCGCCGCCAGCGCCGCCATCAGGAGCGGCACGGCGAACAGGTTGGCAAGGTGCCCGAGCGCGTCGAAGGGACCCAAGGAATAGCCGAACAGCCAAAGCGGGCCCAAATCTTACAATTCAGTCCGTGTCCGTCCTCGCCCTCGGCCTCAATCACACCACCGCGCCCTTGAGCCTGCGCGGCCGTCTGGCGTTCGCGCCCGAGCAGCTCTCGCCGGCCTTGCACACGCTGCGCGGGCGGCTGCAACGCCAGGCCAGCGAGGCCGCGCTGGTCTCCACCTGCAACCGCACCGAGCTGTACATCGCCGGCGAGGCGTCGCACGACGGGGTGGGCCCGGCACTCGATTGGCTGGCCGAGCACAGCGGCGTGCAGCGCCCGCAACTGCAGCAGCACACCTACCTGCGCGAAGACCGCGAGGCCGCACGCCATGCCTTCCGCGTGGCCGCCGGGCTCGATTCGATGGTGCTAGGCGAGCCGCAGATCCTCGGCCAGATGAAGGAGGCGGTGCGCCAGGCCGACGAGGCCGGCACCCTGGGCACCACGCTGCACCAGCTGTTCCAGCGCTCGTTCTCGGTGGCCAAGGAAGTGCGCAGCAGCACCGACATCGGCGCGCACTCGATCAGCATGGCCGCCGCTGCGGTGCGGCTGGCCTCGCAGCTCTTCGAAGACCTGGCCCAGATCCATGTTCTCTTCGTCGGCGCGGGCGAAATGATCGAACTCGCGGCGACGCATTTCGCGGCGAAGACCCCGAAGACGATGACGCTGGCGAATCGCACGCTGGAGCGCGGCGAGAAGCTCGCCTCACGCTTCGGTGCCAAGACGCTGCGCCTGGCTGACCTGCCGAGCCGGCTGCATGAGTTCGACGCGGTGATCTCGTGCACCGCGAGCACGCTGCCGCTGATCGGCCTGGGCGCGGTGGAGCGTGCGCTGAAGCAGCGCCGCTACCGGCCGATGTTCATGGTCGACCTGGCCGTGCCGCGCGACATCGAGCCCGAGGTGGCGCAGCTCTCGGACATCTACCTCTACACCGTCGACGATTTGAGCGAGCTGGTGCAAAGCGCCGGTGAAAAGCGCCAGGCCGCGGTGGCGCAAGCCGAAGCCATCATCGACGCCGGCGTGCAGAGCTTTGCGCATTGGCTGGACCAGCGCGCCAGCGTGCCGCTGATCCAGGCGCTGCACCGCCAGGCCGACGACTGGGCCGCCACCGAGCTTGCGCGCGCGCGCAGGCATCTGGCGCGCGGCGAATCGGTGGAGGCGGTGCTGGAGGCGCTGTCGCGCGGCCTCACGCGCAAGATGCTGCACGGCACGCTGGCCGAGTTGCACGCCAGCGACGAAGGCGAACGGGCGCGCCTGGCGGACACCGTCGAGCGCCTGTTCCTGCGCCGCGGCACGCGCATCCACGACGGCGAAGGCCGTTAGCGGCCCACCTCAGCGCCCCCCGGCGGCGCGGTGCGCTCCCGGGGGGCCGATCCCCTCGCCCCTTCTTTTCCTCTTCGCCTCCTTTTCGACATGACCCCCATGCTGCGCGACCGATTCGAGCGTCTGGCCCTGCGCCTGTCCGAGCTGGACGCGAACCTCGCCGATCCGCAAGTGACCAGCGACATCGATCGTTACCGTACGCTGTCGCGCGAACAAGCCGAGGCGGGTGGCATCGTCGCGCTGTACCGGCAGTACGAGCGCCGCGAAGCCGACGTGCAGGCCGCGCAAGCCCTGCTCGCCGAACATGCCGGCGACGCCGAGATGGCGGCGCTGGCGCGCGAGGAGATCGACGCCGCCGGTGCCGACGTCGACCGGCTCGACCACGAGTTGCAAGCGGCGCTGATGCCGCGCGACCCCGACGACCAGCGCAACGCCTTCCTCGAGATCCGCGCCGGCACCGGCGGTGACGAATCGGCGCTCTTCGCCGGCGACCTGGCGCGCATGTATTTGCGCTGGTGCGAGCGCCAGCGCTGGCGCACCGAAGTGATGAGCCAGAGCGACGGCGAACTCGGCGGCTACAAGGAGCTGGTGCTGCGAATCCAAGGTGAGCGTGTCTACGAGCAGCTGCGCTTCGAATCCGGCGGCCACCGCGTGCAGCGTGTGCCGGCCACCGAGGCGCAGGGCCGCATCCACACCAGCGCCTGCACGGTGGCGGTGATGCCCGAACCCGACGCGGCCGAAGAGATACAGCTGAACCCGGCCGAGCTGCGCATCGACACCTTCCGCGCCAGTGGCGCCGGCGGCCAGCATGTGAACAAGACCGACAGCGCGATCCGCATCACCCACCTGCCGACCGGGCTGGTGGCCGAATGCCAGGACGACCGTTCGCAGCACCGCAACAGGGCCAAAGCGATGGCCGTGCTGGTGGCGCGGCTGCGCGAGAAGGAGCGCAGCGAGCGCGCCGCCAAGGAAGCCGCCACGCGCAAGAGCCTGATCGGCAGCGGCGATCGCAGCGACCGCATCCGCACCTACAACTTCCCGCAAGGGCGGCTCACCGATCACCGCATCAACCTCACGCTGTACAAGCTGGCGCAGGTGATGGACGGTGACCTCGACGATGTCGTGCAAGCGTTGAAGGCAGCGCGCGCCGCCGAACAACTGGCGCAGCTGGAGTCGGGCGGGCATTGATGGCAGCCAGCGTGGCGCAGGCGCTGAACTGGGCGCGCGGCCAAGGCGTGGCACGGCTGGATGCGCAGCTGCTGCTGGCAGGCGCGCTGCAACACGAGCGAAGCTGGCTCATCGCGCACGACGATGCGCCCGTTGCGGCCGGGCCGCTGCGAACATTCGAGACCGACGTGCGGCAGCGCGCCGCCGGTGTGCCGCTGGCCTACCTGACCGGCGAGCGCGAGTTCCACGGACTGATGTTGCACGTGGCGCCGGGCGTGCTGGTGCCGCGGCCGGAGACCGAGGGCCTGGTCGACTGGGCGCTCGCACGGCTGGCGGCGCTGCACGATGTGCCGGTGCCGCGGATCATCGACCTGGGCACCGGCAGCGGCGCCATCGCTTTGGCGATCAAGCGGGCGCATCCATCGGCCGAGATCACGGCCACCGACCTGTCGCCCGCTGCGCTGCACATCGCGGGCCACAACGCCCAAGCGCACCGGCTGGTGATCACGCTGCGCTCGGGATCCTGGTGGTCGGCGGCCGGCGTCGAAGCCTTCCATCTCGCGCTCTCGAACCCACCCTACATCGCCGGCGACGATCCGCATCTGGCCGCTCTGGCGCACGAGCCACGCGCCGCGCTGACGCCCGAAGGCGACGGCCTCGCCGCGCTGCACCAGATCATTGACGGCGCGCCGGCGCATCTGCGCCGCGGCGCCTGGCTGCTGCTCGAGCATGGACACGACCAGGCGGCGGCGGTCCGGCAGCGGCTGCACGCGCGCGGCTTCATCGAGATCCAGACGCACACCGACCTGTCCGGCCTGCCGCGCTGCAGTGGCGGATGCTGGCCGGGTCAGACCGCGCCGAACATCGGCGCGTCGCGGTAGACCCGCTCGTCGATGAGGCGCAACTCGCGCGCCACGGCCAGTCGATCACCGAGCCCGCACACCGCCAGCACATCGCGTTGCACATCGACGCCGGGCGCCACCTCGCTCAACGTCAGGCGCCCCTCGCGCAGCTCGAACACCGCGCGCTCGGTGATGTAGCGGACGCTCGCGCCCAGGCCCTGCACGTAGGCGCCGTTGAAGCTCAGGTGCGAGACGGCCGGCACCAGCTTGGCCGAGCACCCTTCGGTAACGATGCGCAGGCGCCCGCCGCCGGCAGACACCTGCAAGCCACCGGCCGTGAAGGTGCCCATGAAGACCAGCCGCCGCGTGCTCTGCGTGATGTTGATGAAACCGCCGACGCCGGCGAGCGTCTGGCCGAAGCGGCTGACGTTCACATTGCCCTGCAGATCGAATTCGGCCAGGCCGAGAAACGCGATGTCCAGGCCGCCGCCATCGTAGAAATCGAACATCGCCGCCTGATCGATGATGGCTTCGGGGAAGGCGCTGGCACCGAAGCTGAGCTTGTCGGCCGGCGTGCCGCCGATCGGACCCGACTCGAGGGTCAAGGTGAAGTCCTGGTATCCCTCGGCGCGCGCCACCGCCCCCAGCCCCGCCGGCATGCCCACGCCCAGGTTCACCACCGGTGCTTCGAGCCTTGCCAGCTCGAGCAACGCGCGGCGCTGCACGATACGGCGTGCGTCGAGTGGAACGTTGGCCCAGGGCAGCGCTTCGTGCTGCGGCGCCCGTGCTCGCAGGTAGTCGGCGTTGTGCGCTTCGCCGAAGGTCATCCAGTGATCGGCCGGGTCGTCGGCGATGACCAGGTGGTCGACGAGGATGCCCGGCACGCGCACCAGGTTCGGGTCCAGCGTGCCGCTGGCCACGATGCGCTTGACCTGCGCCACGACGATGCCGCCGCAGTTGTGCGCCGCCTGGGCGATGGCCAGCAGGTCCTGGTGGAACGGCTCGTGTTCGGTCGTCAGGTTGCCACGCTCGTCGGCGCTGGTGGCGCGGATCAGCGCCACGTCGATGTGCAAGCGCGGGTAGAAGAGCTGCTCGCGCCCGGCGAGCTGCACCAGCTCGACCACCGGCGCGCCGCGCTGCGTCGTCAGGCAAGCGCCGTCGTGACGCGGATCGACGAAGGTGTTGAGGCCGACCGGCGTGACCACGCCCGGCAACCCGCCGGCGGTGGCGCGCAACAGATGGGTGATGACGCCTTGCGGCAGGTTGTATGCCTCGACCACGTCGTCGCGCACCAGGCGTCCGAGCTTGGGCGCCGAGATCCAGTGCCCGCCGATGATGCGTTTGACGAGGCCCACATGGCCGAAGTGGTTCACGCCGCGGCTCAGTCGGTCGCCCTGCCCGGCACCGTAGATCAAGGTCAGGTCACGCGGATGGCCTTCCGCCAGGAAGCGTTGCTCGATCGCAGCGGTCACCGCCTCGGCATGCCCGGCGCCGACGAAACCCGCACAGACCACGGTCTGCCCGTCCCGCACCAAGGCCGCAGCGTCGCGGACCAGGAGTCGCGTCGGTGGCCTGCTCAATGCAAATCGGCAGCTGGGGCTTCGTCGGCGCTGTCCACCGGCGCTTGCGCGGGCACGCGGTAGCTTTCGCTGGCCCAGGCACCGAGGTCCTGGCTGCGGCAGCGCTCGCTGCAAAACGGCCGCCAGCGGTTCGACGAGTTGTACTCGGTGCCCCGCTTGCAGGCCGGACAGGTCACGATGCGCGGTGCGTTCATTTCAGCTGCACAGGCTGAGTTCGAATTCTGCGTCGCTCGGGGTGGCGCGCAGTCGCCCCTCGGCGTCGGGCCGCATCATGCGCACCGAGATGAGCAGCCGGTGGCCGCTGATCTCGGGCACCAGACCGTCGCTGCCGTCCACGCGCACGCGCATCAGGTGGTAGCTGCGCCCGGGCGGCAGGCTCTGCTGGTACTGGCCGGCCACGGCCACCATGCGCTGCGGCGTGCCGCTCTCGCGCAGCAGCCCGATCAGCACGCGGATCGCGTCGCCCAGTGGCGCGAGTTGCGTGATCCAGCGCGTCAGATCGGCGCGACGCCGCGCTGCGTCCAGGTGCTGCCAGGCGAAGTAGGCCGGCAGATCGAACTCGCAGGTGCCGCCGGGGATGCTGATGCGGCTGCGCACGCTCATCAGCCACTCGTTGCCGGTGAGTTGGTGCCCGGCCTTGCCGCTCAGCTGGTTCAGTCCGGCATGCGACCGGTCGAGCCGCCCGATCAACGCATCGAGCACGCCTTCGGCAATGCCCGGGTGACCGCGATAGCCCACGAACTGAATCTTGTGCCGCTCCAGCTCCATCAGCAGATCGCTTTTCAGATCGGCGCGCGCGGCCACGTCCATGATTTCGAACATCGTGGCCAGCGCGAAGTGGTGGTCCATCGCGCTATCGCGCTTCACCAGTTCGTCGAGGCGGTCGAACAGGTGTTCGATCCGCAGCATGGTGCGGATGCCTTCGTTGAACGGGTGCTCGTAGACGATCAAGATGGCACTTTCGCGGGGCGTCGCGACGATTGTGCCCGAGGGGTTGCGCGGATCAGACCTGCCAGCGTCCGGCCAACCAAAGCACCTGCGCGCGCAACTCGTCCAGCGCGAGGCCGTCGTTGAAGATCACCGCGTCGGCGATGGCGCGGCGTCTTGCCCGATGGGCCTGCTGCGCGATCACGCTGCGCACGGCGTCCTCGCTCCAGCCCGAGCGCTGCATCACGCGCTGGATCTGCGTGGCTTCGCGGCAGTCGACGACGAGCACTCGCTCGACACGCGCACGCCAGTGGTTCGATTCGGCAAGCAGCGGCACATCGAAGACGATGGTGCGGCCGGCGGCCTGGTCGGCGTGGGCGCTGGCCAGGGCGCCGATCATTGGATGCAGCACGGCTTCGAGATCCTGCTTGGCGAGCGGGTCGGCGAAGACGAGCTCGCGCATGCGTTCGCGGTCGAGCGCTCCGTCAGCCCCGATGATGCCGGCGCCGAAGCGCCCGGCGATCGCCGGCAACGCGGCGCCGCCGGGCGCCGTCAGCGAGCGCGCGATGACGTCGGTGTCGACAAGCAGCGCGCCGCAAGTCACCAGCGTCTGCGCTACCGTGCTCTTGCCGCTGCCGATGCCGCCGGTCAGGCCGATACGACGGACAGGGCCGACCTTCACCACCCCATCCACAGCAGCACCTGCGGCAAGCCGATCAGCATCACCAGCAGGCCACCGCCGGCGAGAAAGGGCCCGAACGGCACGAAGCGCCCCTCGCGCAGCGAGCCCGTCGCCTTCATCGCCAATCCGATCAGCGCGCCGATCGCCGAAGCCACCAGCACGATCGGCAGCACCGCCTGCCAGCCCAGCCAGGCACCGAGTGCGCCCAGCAGCTTGAAGTCGCCGTAGCCCATGCCTTCCTTGCCGGTGGCAAGCTTGAACAGCCAGTACACCGACCACAACGCGAGGTATCCCACCACGGCGCCAACGACCGAGTTGAACAGTGTCAGGCCAGGCAGCCAGCCGAGCGCGGCGGCGAGCAGGCCCAGCCACAGCAAGGGCAGCGTCAGCACATCGGGCAGCACGGTGGTGTCCCAATCGATGGCCGACATCGCCACCAGCAGGGCGATGGCGACGCACCACGGCAGCAGCTGCGGTTGCGCTCCGATGCGCCAGGCCGCTGCGGCGAAGAGCACGCCGGTGAGCAATTCGACACAGGGGTAGCGCAGCCCGATCGCCGCACCGCAGGAGGAGCAGCGCCCACGCAAAGCGGCATAACTCACGAGCGGAATGTTCTCGAACCAACGGATGCGGTGACCACAACCCGGGCAGCGCGAGGCCGGTCGTGCGAGCGACAGCGGTGCCAACGCCGACAACGCCTCGTCGAGCGTGGCGCCGGTGTCGATGACAACGCGTGCCGGGCCGGCGCCGAAGACGCGCCGATGCGATGCTTCGTCGCCAAGCTGCCCGGCCACATCCCCCCACCACTGCCGCTCGAGCATCAGCGGCAAGCGATGCACCACCACGTTCAGAAAACTTCCGACCACCAGGCCCAACAAGCCCAGCATCCAAGGTGTCAGCAGCAGATCCAGCGGCAGTGCAGCCAGGTTCAAATCACCGCGCCGAGCTTGAAGATCGGCAGGTACATCGCGATCACGATGCCGCCGATGAGCACGCCCAGCACGACGATGATGAACGGCTCCATCAGGCTGGACAGGCCCTTCACCATCTCGTCCACCTCGTTCTCGTAGAACTCGGCTGCCTTGCCCAGCATGTGGTCGAGCGAGCCCGACTCTTCGCCAATGGCTGTCATTTGCAAGACCATCGTGGGGAACACGCCGGCGGCCGTCATCGACGTCGTCAGCGCCGAGCCGGTCGACACGTCTTTCTGGATCTGCTCCGTGGCCTGTTGGTACACCGCATTGCCCGAGGCCCCGCCCACCGAATCGAGCGCCTCGACCAGCGGCACGCCGGCGGCGAACATCGTCGACAAGGTGCGCGTCCAGCGTGCGATGACGGACTTGTTGATGAGTTCGCCGAACACCGGCACCTTCAGCAGCAGCCGGTCCATGAACATCTGCATCTTCTCCGAGCGCTTCCAGCTCTCGAAGAAGAAGTAGCCGCCCAAGCCCAGGAAGCCGAAGATCGCCCACCAGTAGGAGACGAAGAACTTCGACATC
The DNA here is from genome assembly GCA_031400795.1 of Rubrivivax sp. Lineage (GTDB taxonomy): Bacteria > Pseudomonadota > Gammaproteobacteria > Burkholderiales > Burkholderiaceae_C > Rubrivivax. Next base: position 12,063 of record JANNQO010000282.1, read on the forward strand.
GCGATCACCGCCTGCGTCGGCGCCGGCAGTTCGCCGCCGAAGGCCTTGAACACATCCTCGAAAGCCGGGATAACGAAGATCATGATCACCGTGAGCACCACGAACGCGACCACCATCACCGCCACCGGGTACATCAGCGCCGACTTGATCTTCTGCTTGATGGCCAGCGTCTTTTCCTGGTAAATCGCCAAGCGGTCGAGCAGCGCCTCCAGAATGCCGCCCGCCTCGCCCGCCTCGACGAGGTTGCAGTACAGCGAATCGAAATGCAGCGGATGTTTGCGAAACGCCGACGACAGGCTCGTGCCGGTCTCCACGTCGTTGCGGATGTCGTTGAGCAGCTTCGTCATGCGCGGGTTGGTGCTGCCGCGCGCAACGATGTCGAAAGACTGCAGCAGTGGCACGCCGGCCTTCATCATCGTCGCCAGCTGGCGTGTGAAGATCGCGATGTCCTTCTGCTTGATCGAGCGGCCACCACTGGTGCGGCGCTTCTTCACCTTGGTGACCAGGATGCCCTGGCGGCGCAGGCTGGCGCTGACCACCGATTCGCCGCCGGCGCGCATTTCGCCGCGCACGACCTTGCCGTTCTTGTCCTTGCCCTCCCAGACGAAGAGCTGCTCCTTCGTAGCCGATTTCGACGAGCTGATCGCGGATGCTGCTGCTGTTGCCATGACCGATGCGGCTTGCGCCGGGTTGATTCGAGTTCAGGGTGCTGCTCGCGCGGCACCGGCTTTCATTCGTTCGTGACGGTGATCACTTCTTCGAGGCTGGTCACCCCCGCGCGCACCTTCACCAGGCCCGACTGGCGCAGGTCGCGAACGCCTTCGGACAGCGCCTGCGCGGCGATGTCCAGCGACGTGCCCTCGGACAGGATGATGCGCTGGATGGCCTCGGTGATCGGCATCACCTGGTACATACCAACGCGGCCTTTGTAGCCGTTGTTGCAGGCGGCGCAGCCCACCGCGCGATAGGGCTTCCAGCTGCCGTCTAGATCGGCAGCAACGAAGCCGGCCTTGAGCAAAGCCTCGCGCGGGTATTCGGCGGTGGTCTTGCAGTTCTCGCACAAGCGGCGCCCCAGGCGCTGGGCCGTGATCAACAGCACACTCGCCGCGATATTGAAGGGCGCCACGCCCATGTTCAGCAGGCGCGTCAGCGTGGTCGGCGCGTCGTTGGTGTGCAGCGTGGACATCACCAGGTGGCCGGTCTGCGCGGCCTTGATCGCGATGTCGGCAGTTTCCAGGTCGCGGATCCCGCCGACCATGATGATGTCCGGGTCCTGACGCAGAAAGGCGCGCAAGGCGACAGCGAAGTTCATGCCGGCGCGCTCGTTGACGTTGACCTGATTGATGCCGGGCAGGTTGATTTCGGCCGGGTCTTCGACGGTGGCGATGTTCACGCCCGGCTGGTTGAGCATGTTCAGGCAGGTGTACAACGACACCGTCTTGCCCGAGCCGGTGGGGCCCGTGACGAGGATCATGCCGTAGGGCCGCCCGATGCAGGCCATCAGGCGCTCTTTTTCGATCTTCTCGTAGCCCAGCGCCTCGATGCCCAGCTTGGCGCTGGACGGATCGAGGATCCGGATCACCACTTTCTCGCCGAAGAGCGTGGGCAAGGTGCTGACGCGGAAGTCGATCGCGCGCGTGCCGAACTTCAGCTTCATGCGGCCGTCTTGCGGGACGCGCTTTTCGGCGATGTCCATGCGCGAGATGACCTTGATGCGCGACGCCAACTTGTCCTTGATCGCGATCGGCGGCTGCGTGATCTCGCGCAGTTCGCCGTCGATGCGGAAGCGCACGCGGTAGTTGTACTCGTAGGGCTCGAAGTGCAGGTCCGACGCGCGCATGTTGATCGCGTCGATGATCATCTTTTGCAGGAAGCGCACCACCGGCGCGTCTTCCACGTCGACGGTGATCTCGCTGCTATCAGCGTTGCTGGTGTCTTCTTCGGTAACGTCGAAATCGAAGTCTCCGCCGGCCAGCGACTCGATGACCTCGTTCGCGTTGGCGCCCTGGTTTTCCAGCTGGCGCATCAGCTTGTCGTACTCGACGACCACCCTCTCGGGCGTCAGCTGTGTGGCGAACTTGATGCGGTCGGCGGCTTCGACGTCGGTGGGGTCGGCGGCGCCGATGAACAGCCGGTTGCCGCGTTTGCCCAGCGGGATCAGCTGGTACTGGCTGGCGATCTTGCCTTCGAGCACGTTGCGCGGCAGCTTTTGCATGTCCACCGCGTTCAGATCGAGCAGCGGCAAAGCCAGCGCTACCGAGAGCGTGTGCGCCAGTTCTGCCGGCTGCACCGCGCCGGCCGAGATCACCGAGGCCACGAAACTGGCCTTGCGCTCCTTCGCCGCCTTGACCAGATCCTCGGCCGCCTTCGCGGTGAGCTTGCCGGCGTTGACGAGCACGCGCGCAACACCCGTCAGGGTGCTCTGGGCCGGGTCGGCCAGGGTGTCGATGCTCATGCGTGGAGGAACGCTGCCCTCGAAGGATGCATCGGCGGATGATCGCCGATCAGGCCGGGGCTGTAAACGTCGCGTCCGCATCTGCCGACACGCCCACTGTGGCTTCCGACCGACGCCGCAGCTGTTCAGGTAACCAAGCGTTGAAAGCGGCGGGCCGCGGCGCGCTGTGGCACTGGTCGGGGTGAGAGGATTCGAACCTCCGGCCTCTACGTCCCGAACGTAGCGCTCTACCAGGCTAAGCTACACCCCGATGTCCGTCGATCGATGCCACCGCTACGACGAGCGGTGGACCGAACGGGCACACAATTCTAACAGCGCGTCTCGCGCCGCCGATGGCGGCAGACAAAGGGCCGCACGGCGCGCATTCGCCGCCTCGTCCTGAGCCGCTTGGCGCGTGGCATCGAGCGCACCGGTACGGCGCACCACCGACAGAATTTGCTGCAGCTCGGCGGTGGCGCCTTGTTCGATGGCGGTGCGCATCAGCGCCCGTTCGCTGTCGGTGCAGCGCTGCATGGCCACCAGCAGCGGCAGCGTCGGCTTGCCTTCGCGCAGATCGTCGCCGACGTTCTTGCCCAATTCGTGCGCGTTGCCTTCGTAGTCCAACAGATCGTCGACGAGCTGGAAAGCCGTGCCCAGTGCACGCCCGCAATTCGCGCAGGCTTCTTCGGTGGCCTCGTCAGCCCGCGCGATGACGGCGCCCAGGCGCGCACTGGCCTCGAACAGCTTGGCGGTCTTGAAGCGGATCACGCGCAGGTAGTCGTCCACCGCCAGATCGGGGTCGTGCATGTTCATCAGTTGCAGCACCTCGCCTTCGGCGATGACGTTGGTGGCGTCGGCCAGCACCTCCAGCACGCGCATGTTCGACACCGAGACCATCATCTGGAAAGCGCGCGAGTAGAGGAAGTCGCCGACCAGCACGCTGGCCGAATTGCCGAACATCGCGTTGGCCGTTGGCCGGCCGCGGCGCAACGACGACTCGTCGACCACGTCGTCGTGCAACAGCGTGGCGGTGTGGATGAACTCGACCACCGCCGCCAGTTCGTACTTGGCCTCGCCGGCAAAGCCCAGTGCGTCGGAAAACAGCAGCACCAGTCGCGGCCGGATGCGCTTGCCGCCAGCGTTGACGATGTACTGAGCGATCTGGTCGATCAGCGCCACCTGCGACTTCAGCCGGGCGCGGATCACCGCATCGACACGCTGCATGGCAGAGGCCATCGGATCGATCAGCGGTGGATCGTTCGCGAGCGGCGGGGAGGCGGTGATGGCGGCCACGGTGTGCGAATGTTGATTATAGGAATGCCCCTGCTGCGTGCCGTCTTCGGCACGTGCTTGGCGCTGCCTCAGGCTGGCTCGACACCTTGAGTGCTACACTCACGGGCTTCGCGTAGCACCTGCCAACACGTGCCGGCAGTGCGAGAGTCAGTTGAAAGGGCAAACATGTACGCGGTCATCAAAACCGGCGGCAAGCAATACAAGGTGGCTGCCGGCGAAAAGATCAAGGTCGAACAGATTGCTGCGGACGTGGGCCAGGAAGTGATCATCGATCAGGTGCTCGCTGTCGGTAGCGGCGCCGAGCTGCAAGTCGGAACACCCTGGGTCGCGGGTGCCAGCGTCAAGGCCACCGTGCTGGCTCATGGCCGGCACGACAAGGTGCGCATCTTCAAGATGCGCCGCCGCAAGCATTACCAGCGCCATGGCGGGCATCGCCAGAACTTCACCGAGCTACAGATCGGCTCGGTCAGCGCCTGAGCGCGACAAGGAGCATTCACCATGGCACAGAAAAAGGGCGGCGGTTCTACCCGCAACGGCCGTGACTCGCAGCCCAAGATGCTGGGCGTGAAGGTCTTCGGCGGCCAGGCCATCCTGGCCGGCTCGATCATCGTGCGCCAGCGCGGCACCAAGTTCCACGCCGGCACCAACGTCGGCTTGGGCCGCGACCACACCTTGTTCGCACTTGTCGACGGCAGCGTGTCCTTCGCGGTGAAGGGCCCGCGCAACCGCCAGACGGTGTTCGTCACGCCGGCCTGAGTCCGCGCTGCGAGCGTTGAAGCCCCGGCCCGCCGGGGCTTCGTCGTTTTCGAGCCCCCGCCTACCATCCACGTCCAGCATGAAGTTCGTCGACGAAGCCACCATCGACATCGCGGCCGGCAGCGGCGGCGCAGGTTGCGCGAGCTTCCGCCGCGAGAAGTTCATCCCTTTCGGCGGGCCCAATGGCGGTGATGGCGGGCGCGGCGGCAGCGTTTGGGCGCTCGCCGATCGCAACATCAACACCTTGATCGACTACCGCTACGCACGCCGCCACGAGGCCAAGAACGGCGAGGCCGGACGCGGCTCGGACCAGTTCGGCGCCGCTGCTGCCGACATCGTGTTGCGCATGCCGGTGGGCACCATCGTCGCCGACGCCCAGACCGGCGAGACGATCATCGAGTTGCTCGAACATGAGCAGAAGGCGTTGCTGGCCAAAGGTGGCGACGGCGGCTTCGGCAACCTGCATTTCAAGACCAGCACGAACCGCTCGCCGCGCCAGAAGACACCCGGCTGGCCGGGCGAATCCAGGAAGCTCAAGCTCGAGTTGCGCGTGCTCGCCGATGTCGGCCTGCTGGGCATGCCCAACGCCGGCAAATCGACTCTGATCGCGTCGATCTCCAACGCGCGGCCGAAGATCGCCGACTACCCTTTCACCACGCTGCACCCCAACCTGGGCGTCGTACGCGCCGGGCCCGAGCAGAGTTTCGTCGTCGCCGACATTCCCGGCTTGATCGAAGGGGCGGCCGAAGGCGCGGGTCTGGGCCACCTGTTCCTGCGCCACCTGCAACGCACGAGGTTGTTGCTGCACATCGTCGACCTGGTGCCCTTCGACGAAGGCGTCGACCCGGTGGCCCAGGCGCGCGCGATCATCGCCGAGCTGAGGAAATATGACCCCGCGCTGCACGCCAAGCCGCGCTGGCTGGTGCTGAACAAGATCGACATGCTGCCGCACGAAGAGCGCGAGCCGCGTGCGCGCGAGTTCGTGCGACGCCTGCGTTGGAAGGGGACGGTGTTCCAGGTCTCGGCGCTGGCGCGCGAAGGATTGCAGCCGCTCGTCGAATCGATCTATCGGCACGTGGCTGCGCAGCAGCGGCCGGAGCCTGTCATCGACCCGCGCTTCGACGACGAGGGCGCCGATGACTAGCCCGCTCCAGAGCGCCCGGCGCATCGTTGTCAAGGTCGGCTCGAGCCTGGTCACCAACGAAGGCCGTGGTGTCGATGCCGACGCCATCGGCAACTGGTCTCGCCAGCTCGCCACCCTCGCCCGCCAGGGCCGTGAGCTGGTGATGGTCTCCAGCGGCGCCATCGCCGAAGGCATGTTGCGCTTGGGGTGGACGACAAGGCCGACCGAGCTGCCCGAACTGCAAGCGGCTGCCGCCGTCGGCCAGATGGGCCTGGTGCAGATGTACGAGACCAAGCTGCGCGAGCAGGGCGTGCGCAGCGCGCAAGTGCTGCTCACACACGCCGACCTGGCCGATCGCGAGCGCTACCTGAACGCCCGATCGACCTTGTTGACGCTGCTCGGCCTGTCGGTCATTCCCGTGATCAACGAAAACGACACGGTGGTCAACGACGAGATCAAGTTCGGCGACAACGACACGCTGGGCGCGCTGGTGGCCAACCTCGTGGATGCCGACGCGCTGGTGATCCTCACCGACCAGCGCGGTCTGTACGCCGCCGACCCGCGCCGCGATGCACAGGCGCGCTTCATCGACGAAGCGGCTGCCGGCGACCCCGCACTCGAGGCGATGGCCGGCGGTGTCGGATCGGCCATCGGCCGCGGCGGCATGATCACCAAGGTGCTGGCTGCCAAGCGCGCCGCGGGCAGTGGTGCCAGCACCGTCATCGCCTGGGGCCGCGAGCCGGATGTGCTGCTGCGCCTGGCCGCTGGCGAGCGCATCGGCACGGTCTTGCTCGCCCGGCTACCCAAGCTGGCAGCGCGCAAGCAGTGGATGGTCGATCACCTGCAGCTGCGCGGCGCGGTGGTGGCAGACGGCGGCGCGGTGGCCAAGTTGCGCGGCGAGGGCAAGAGCTTGCTCCCGATCGGCATGACCGAGGTCTCGGGCAGCTTCGTACGTGGCGACGTCATTGCCGTGCTGTCGGCCAGCGGCGAGGAGGTCGCGCGCGGCCTGGCGAACTATTCAGCCGCCGAAGCTCGGCTCATCGCGCGCAAGCCATCGGCGCAGATCGCCGCCTTGCTCGGCTACGCCAACGGGCCCGAGATGATCCACCGCGATAACCTGGTACTGCGCTGAGCGCGAGCAGCGCCCGCTCACTCTGCGGCGGGTTGCGGCGGCACAGCCGGCGTGTCATTGCGCCGCTGCTCTTCGTAGCGCGCCTGGCGGATGCCCGAGCGCAGGTAGCGGTTGTGGTGGTTGGGCCGTGGCAGATAGCGTGCGAGTTCGGTAAGCGCCATTTCGTACACGCCACGCTTGAATTCGATCACCACGTCCAACGGCACCCAATACTCGTTCCAGCGCCAAGCGTCGAACTCGGGGTGGTCCGTGGCGCGCAGGTTCATGTCGCAGTCGCGTCCGACCATGCGCAGCAAGAACCAGATCTGCTTTTGGCCGCGGTACTGCCCGCGCGCGTCCTTGCGGATGAAATGATCCGGCACCTCGTAGCGCAGCCAATCGCGCGTACGCCCGATGATCTCCACATGGTCGGCGCGCAGGCCCACCTCTTCATGGAGCTCTCGGAACATCGCCTGCTCGGGCGTCTCGCCGTACTTGATGCCCCCCTGCGGAAACTGCCAGGAATGCGTGCGAAGCCGCTTGCCCCAGAAAACCTGGTTCTTGCCGTTGAGCAGGACGATGCCGACGTTGGGCCTGAAGCCTTCACGGTCGAGCATAATCAGGATCCCGATTCAGTGACTGATTTCATTATTGCACCCACCCGGTGCGCGTTGCGAGGCCTCGCTAACCCGCACGGGCGACGGTTGCAGAGCAGGACGTTCGCAACGCGCATCCGCTGCCGACCTGCCCATGAAAGCCAGCCAGTTCTTCATTTCCACGCTCAAGGAAGCACCCGCCGACGCGGAAGTCGTCAGCCACCAGCTGATGCTGCGTGCGGGTCTCATCAAACGCCTCTCGGCCGGCATCTACAACTACATGCCGATGGGTTTGCGCGTGATCCGCAAGGTCGAGGCGATCATCCGCGAAGAAATGAACCGCGCCGGCGCCGTGGAGCTGCTGATGCCGGTGGTGCAGCCCGCCGAGCTGTGGCAGGAGTCGGGCCGCTTCCAGGCCTACGGCCCCGAGCTGATGCGCGTCAAGGACCGCCACGAACGCGACTTCGTGATCCAGCCCACCAGCGAGGAAGCCATCACCGACATCGCGCGCCAGGAGTTGCGCAGCTACAAGCAGCTGCCGAAAAACTTTTATCACATCCAGACCAAGTTTCGCGACGAGCGCCGGCCACGCTTCGGCGTGATGCGCGGGCGCGAGTTCACGATGAAGGATGCCTACTCGTTCGACCGCGACGTCGAGTCGGGCGTGCGCAGCTACCAGGCGATGCAGGCCGCCTACACCCGCATCTTCGACCGCATGGGCTTGCGCTACCGTGCCGTGGTGGCGGACAGCGGCGCCATCGGCGGCGACGTGTCGCAGGAGTTCCAGGTCATCGCCGAGACCGGTGAAGACGCGATCATCTACTGTCCCACTGGCAGCTATGCCGCGAACATCGAAATGGCGGAAGCGCTGCCGCTGCTGGCCTCGCGCGCGGCGCCTTCTCAGGTGTTGGTGAAGACGCCCACACCCGGCAAGAGCACCTGCGAAGACGTAGCCGCCTTGCTGGGCCTGCCCTTGCAGTGCACCGTGAAATCGCTGGTGCTGGCCACCGACCAGAAGAACGACAAAGAGGAAATGATCGGCACGACGATCTGGCTCTTGCTCGTGCGCGGTGACCATTCGCTCAACGAAATCAAGGCCGGCAAGGTGCCGGGCTTGAAAGACGGCTTTCGCTTCGCTACCCCCGGCGAGATCGAAGCGCACTTCGGGACCAAGCCCGGCTACCTGGGCCCGATCGGCACGCGCAAGCCCGTGAAGGTGGTGGCCGAGCGCACGGTGGCCTTGATGAGCGACTTCGTCTGTGGCGCCAACGAGGCCGACTTCCACCTCACCGGCGTCAACTGGGGGCGCGACCTGCCCGAGCCCGACTTGGTTGCCGACATCCGCAACGTCGTCGAAGGCGATCCATCGCCGGACGGCCAGGGCGTGCTGGCCATTCAGCGCGGCATCGAAGTCGGCCATGTGTTCTTGCTCGGCACCAAGTACAGCGAGCCGATGAAGGCCAACTATCTCGACGAAAGTGGCAAACCGCGGCCGATGATCATGGGCTGCTATGGCATCGGCGTCACGCGCCTGCTCGGTGCGGCGATCGAGCAGAACCACGACGCGCGCGGGATCATCTGGCCGGCTGCGATGGCGCCGTTCTCAGTGGTGCTGTGCGCACTCGGCTACGAGCGCAGCGCCGACGTGAAAGCGGCTGCCGATCGCTTGCACGACGAACTCACGGCGGCCGGCATCGACGTGATGCTCGACGACCGCGGTGAACGACCCGGCGCGATGTTCGCCGACTGGGAACTGATCGGCGTGCCGCTGCGCGTGGTGATCTCCGAACGCGGACTGAAGGCCGGTACGCTGGAGCTGCAAGGGCGTCGCGACGCTGCGGCCACGCTGGCCGCCTTGGCCGACGCCCTGGCGACGATCAAGGCGCGTCTGGCGGCATGAACGACAGCGTCGGCTTGCCGACGCGTCGGCAGGTGATGCTCGGCGCGGCCGGCGCGCCCTGCATCGCTTGGCCGACCGCAGCGCGCGCTGGTGCGCAGATCGAAGAGCCGCTCGCCGACGCGGTGCGTGGTGCACTGTCCGCCGCGGTGGCCGAAAGCGCTCCGCCCAAGCCGCGCTTCGAACAACTCGACGACCGTCTGTCCTACCTGCGCTGGCTCGGTGAGGCCAGCCAACGACTGAGGCGCCGCAAGGCGGAACACGTGGCACGGATCGAGTTCCTCGAGACGGTGTGGTACGAGAGCCGGCGTGCGGGCCTCGAGACGGCGCTGGTGCTCGGTGTGATCCAGGTCGAGAGCGCCTTTCGCAAGTACGCCATCAGCGTGGCCGGTGCGCGCGGCTACATGCAGGTGATGCCGTTCTGGACCCGTGTCATCGGCGACGGCGATGCGGGCCGCCTCTTCCATCTGCAGACGAACTTGCGCTTCGGTTGCGTGATCCTGCGCCACTACCTCGACGTCGAGCGTGGCGATCTGTTCCTCGCGCTGGGCCGCTACAACGGCAGCCGCGGCAAACCCGAGTACCCGAACCTGGTGTTCGGCACACGCAAGCAGTGGGAGATCAAGGCCTGAGCGTTGGGGCGCTCACAAGCCTGTCCAGGCCTTCGGCGCGGCACCCGGCACGCCCAGCAGTTCGAGCACGCGCTCGACGCCGTCGTCGATCAGTTGGTCGATCGTCTCTGGCCGGTGATAGAAGGCCGGCAGCGGGGGATAGATGATGCCGCCCATCTCGGTGACCGACACCATGTTGCGCAGGTGCGCCAGGTTCAGTGGCGTCTCACGCACCATCAGCACGAGCCGGCGGCGCTCCTTCAGCGTGACATCGGCTGCACGGGTCAGCAAGTTGTCCGACAAACCATTCGCCACCGCTGCCAGTGATTTCATGGAGCACGGCGCGACGACCATCGCCGAAGCGGCGAAACTGCCGCTGGCGATGCAGGCGCCGACATCGCCCGGGGCATGCGCTTCGTCGGCATGGGATTCCAGCGCGCGCCGGTCCAGCCCGAGCTCGTGGTGAACGTTGAGCATGCCCGCCGCGGTAACGACCAGGTGCGTGCGCCACCCCAGCGTTCGCGCGCGGTCGAGCAGCCGCACGCCGTAGACCGCGCCGGTGGCGCCGCTGATGCCGACGACCAGCCGTGCGGCCATCGCGTGTCGTCAGCGCACCAGCGCCTGCTGCAACTCACCGCTCTGGTACATCTCCATCATGATGTCCGAGCCACCGACGAACTCGCCGTTGACGTAGAGCTGCGGAATCGTCGGCCACTGCGCGTAGTCCTTGATACCCTGACGCACCCCTTCGTCCTCGAGCACGTTGAAGGTCTTCAGGTCGTCCACGCCGCAGGCTTTCAACACCTGGATCGCGCGCCCCGAGAAGCCGCACATCGGGAACTGCGCCGTCCCCTTCATGAAGAGCACCACGCGGTGGCCCTTAACCAACTCGTCAATTCGGCTGTGCACGTCGTCCATGGCATTGCGCCTCTGAATGTTTCGCTGAACGCGCGTTATACGGCAAAGCGCCGATCCGATCGATCCGCGGGTCATGCGCGGCAGCTTTTAGAACTCCACGATATCGACGGGCAGGCCGACGCCCGCGAGTTGTTCGCGCGCGCGTTCGGCGTCGCTGCGTTTCGTGAACGGCCACCAGCTCGCCCGGTATCCCTGGCTGGAAGCCAGTACGTCGGTGTGCGTGCCGGCCTGGCCCTGCCGGGCCGCCGTCGTTTGCATCAGGCCCAGCAACACCGTTGAAGCGGCCCGCGAGCGTGTCTGTCGCGCCACCACGGCGAAGGTCTTGCCGGCATCGGCGGCGTTTGTTCCCCCTGCGGGATGCGGCGCATGCCCAGCGGGCAGCAGCGCCGCGGAGCGCAAGGCAGCCGACTCGCGGCGCGCCCGGCGAGCTGTTTCGGCATCCAGGCGCGCGGGAATCTGCACGTCCGCGGCAGGCTCGTTATTCGGAACGGGGGAAGGCGCCCCAACCGGCGGCTCGACGGCGCTTGCCTCGGCCGCGACCGCGGCCGCCACCGCCATCGGCGCCGGCTGCGGCTGCGCCGATTTCTCGCCGTGCTGCACCCCGAACACCAGCGCCGGCACCAGCCACAAGGGCGCGAGCACGGCGGCAACGCGGGTTCTGGACAACACCCGATGCCCGAGGATTGCCGGCGCATCGCCATCGGTTGCCGCTACGAGGACCCGGATGCGGCGATCGGCGCATTCGATCGCAGCCGTGCGGACATGCCGCTCGTACGTCACGGCGCCCGTCGTCAGGCACGGGTCGACAAGCACATGCCGCAGCGGCCATGCGCCCGCCGCTGGGTCGGCATCGGATCCATGGCGTGCCGCAAAGGCTGCTGCTCGGCGCGGCGAGATGGGCGCGACGAAGTCTTCGTCGAAGGCGCGCCGCGGCGCGAGGGGTGCTTGGGGCCGAGGGGCGGAGGCCACATCGTCGGCTGTCGATCCACCCTGGGCTCTGGCCAGCGCGCGTTGGCGCAAAGATGCTACGGGCTGCGCAGCGTCGCCGGGGACCGCCTCCCGCCGAGCTGGCGTAGGATGATCGGCGACAAACGGCATCGCCACCACGCCGATGCCCTGAACCTGCGCCGGCAGGATGCGCTGCGCCAGCGGGTTTCGGTTGTGCCACGCCGCGACCTGGGCGGCGAGTCGTCGGGGATCGGTCGAATCCATGGTCCCGTCCGATTCTTCGCGGTAGGTGCGTCGTCGATGGGTCGAAAAACAGGGCCTGTGTCTGCCAAACCGCTCCAGCCACGACAATCGCTCCCCGCCCACAAGAAAAGCAACATGCAACGATCGATCACCCCCACCGCCCCCTTTATCGCCCCGGTCGCCTTCGACGACCCAACCGTCGCGCTCGACCAGGTGCGGCTGATCTACGACAGCAGCGCCGCGCATCTGCGCGACATGCTGCAGCGCTTCGTCGCCGGCGAGCCGATGGCCGCGCGGGTGCGTGCCTGCTACCCCTTCGTGCGCGTGCAGACGAGCACTGTGGCGCGCGCCGATTCACGCCTGTCGTACGGCTTCGTGGCCGGGCCCGGTACATTCGAAACTACGCTGACACGCCCGGACTTGTTCGCCGGCTACTACCACGAACAGTTCAAGCTGCTGCTGCGCAACCACCATGTGGCGATCGAGATCGGCACCAGCACGCAGCCGATGCCGGTGCATTTCTCGCTTGCCGTCAACGACCACATCGAGGGCTCGCTGACGCCCGAGCGGCGCCTGTTGATGCGCGACCGGTTCGACCTGCCCGACCTGGCCGCGATGGACGACGGGATCGCCAACGGCACCCACGAACGGGCACCGGGAGAGCCGCAGCCGTTGGCCCTCTTCACCGCGCCGCGTGTCGACTACTCGCTGCATCGCTTGCGCCACTACACCGGCACCGCGCCCGAGCACTTCCAGAACTTCGTGCTGTTCACGAACTATCAGTTCTACATCGACGAGTTCATCGCGCTGGGTCACCAGGCGATGGCCGACGGCAGCAACGACTACGCCGCCTTCGTCGAGCCGGGCAACGTGATCACTCGGCGCAGCGGCACACCGGCGCTTGCGGGCGACGAGCTCGGCAGCGCCCCGCCACGGCTGCCGCAGATGCCGGCTTACCACCTCGTGCGGCCTGATGGCAGTGGCATCACGATGGTCAACATCGGCGTCGGCCCGGCCAACGCGAAGACCATCACCGACCACATCGCCGTGCTGCGGCCCCATGCCTGGCTGATGCTGGGGCACTGCGCGGGGCTGCGCAACACGCAGCAACTCGGTGACTACGTGCTGGCGCACGGCTATGTGCGCGAAGACCATGTGCTGGACGAAGACCTGCCGCTGTGGGTGCCGATCCCGCCGCTGGCCGAGGTACAGCAAGCGCTCGAACAGGCGGTGGCCGACGTCACGCAGCTGTCGGGCTACGAGCTGAAGAAGATCATGCGCACCGGCACCGTGGCCAGCACCGACAACCGCAACTGGGAGCTGTTGCCTTCGCGCAATGCCGCGACCACGCCGGACCGGCGCTTCTCGCAAAGCCGTGCGGTGGCGCTGGACATGGAAAGCGCAACCATTGCTGCCAACGGTTTTCGCTTCCGCGTCCCCTACGGCACCTTGCTGTGCGTCAGCGACAAGCCGTTGCACGGCGAAATCAAGCTGCCCGGCATGGCCAATCACTTCTATCGCGAGCGCGTCGACCAGCATCTGCGCATCGGAATGCGCGCCATCGACTTGCTGCGCCAGGAGCGTGCCGGCAGCCTGCACAGCCGCAAGCTGCGCAGCTTCGCCGAGGTGGCTTTCCAGTAGCCGTCGGCGGCGTCAGCGGCCGAGCAGTCGGCGCAGGGCCGCGATGCGCTGCGCTCCGGTGGCCGTGGGCACGAACCGCTGTGGATGATCAGCAGCGTAGAGATCGATCGGCCCGTCGCTGTGCCTGCGCAGCAGCCAAAGGCCCCGATCACCACGCCGGAACGTGATGTCGGAGCTGGAGCGTGGCGCCGCGGCACCCGCGACCGCCAGCAGGGCCAGCGTCGTACCGGCCTTGCCCTTGAGCACCTCGGTGACGGCCAGCGCACCGATGTCGCTCCCCGCTGGCTGTCCGCGATGGCTGGCCGAGGTCTGCCCCATCCACTCGCCCACCACGATCAGATCCGAGCTGCGAATCAGGTCGTCGTCGGTCATCTGCGCCCACATTGCCATGGCTCCCGGTGTCGCGCCGGCGAACAGCAGCACCAGCGCACGTCGACCCAATGACTCAGGGCCACCGACCGGCACTTCCGCCGGGCGTGGCCCTGTTCGTTTCCAAGGCGCCACGCTGTGACGCCTGCTGCGGTGAATCAGCCCGCGCTCAGGTGCGACGGCGCCGCAACGCTGCTGCCAGCAACGCGATGCCGACCAGCGCCGTGGTGGCAGGTTCCGGGGTGCCGGGGGGCGGCGGAGGCGGGGGAGGCGGCGCAGACGCTGCCGGGCCATAGATGAACACTGCACCGGCGATGTCGTCAGCCTGCGGGCCGCTGAACGCTTCGGTATAGAACGGGTTCATCAGCGACGCGGGCACACCCGTGTGCGCCAAGCCGATGGCGTGGCCGATTTCATGCGCCAACACCTGGAAGATGTCGAAGCCCGGGCCGCCGAAGCCGATCTTCCACAGATCGCCCGTGTCGAAGTGAATGTCGCCGGCAGCCGTCAGGCCGTTCGCGGGCGGAAAGAAGCCATGCGCCAGGGTGCCACCTGCACCGTCGAAGGCGTGCCCGCCAAGGCGGATGTCACCCGAGGCCGTGGCCGCATTGAACGGTGCGCCGTCGTCGGGAACAAGCACGAAGGTGATGTCGGCGACTGCCGACCACGCGGCGAACGCCGCAGTAACTGCTGCCACGTGGCCTGCCGGCAGGAAGTCAGCGAACGACGTGATCACGCACCCAGCAAACTCAGCCGCGCAGGAAGTCCCCGTGGGCATGTTGCTGTAAGTCACCGTCGCCCCGGTGCCGAACACAGGCGGGCCCCATTTGCCCGGCGTGGTCGGCCCCAAGACGAAGGCCTGCGCAGCAAGCGGCGCGGCCAGAGCCGCGATCGCGGCCAGTCTTCCCAAAGTGTGCTTCATCGCGGTTCCCTCGTTCCTGGTGATCGTGCTGGCGCCCGCCAGCCTTCGAGCGGAGAGAAAGCAGATTTGATGCCAGAACCTGCGAGTCCAGTGCAAGGCATTGATTTCATTGACATCCAGGGTCATCGGCTGGTGCACCTTGGATCCCCATGTTCGTGGGCTGTAAGACGGCCCGACGCCTGATGCGAAACAAATCGTCAACGTACCAGCGCCGCGAGTCCTGATTGCCGGCCACTGAACATTGCCTTACCCTGAACCCGCAGGCTTCACCGCCGGCCTGCGCCAACCCACCGGTGCCCAAGCGGCCCCAGGAGCCTGCCCCATGCCAACCCCAGCCCAAGGCGCCGCCAGCGCTGCCATCGAGTCGATTCGTACTTTGGCGCTGGTCGGCGCGTCGGCTTCCGGCAAGACCTCGCTGGCGGAAGCTTTGCTCCTGGGCGCCGGCAAGATCGCATCGATGGGTTCGCTCGAGCGCGGCAGCACCGTGAGCGATCACGACGCACTCGAGCGCCGCATGCAACATTCGCTGGTCTCCAGCGTGATGCACCTTGAGCATGGTGGCGTCCGTGTTCACTTCATCGACACCCCCGGCGGCGCCGACTTCCTCGGCCAGGCCCTGCCGGCGCTGGAAGCCGTGGAAACAGCCGCGGTGGTGATCAACGCCGCCATCGGCATCGAGCCGATGGCGCAGCGCATGATGGAGTACGCGGCCTCGCGGCATCTCGATCGGATGGTCATCGTCAACAAGATCGATGCCCCGGGTGTCAACCTGCCGGCGCTGCTGGCGCAGATCCAGGAGACGTTCGGCAAGGAGTGCCTGCCGTTGAACCTGCCTGATGGCGGCGGCAGCAAGGTGGTCGACTGCTTCTACAACCGCGAAGGCCACTCCGATTTCGGCTCGGTCGACGCTGCGCACCGCGCGCTGGTCGAGCAAGTGGTTGAGGTCGACGCCGCGTTCGTCGACCGTTACCTGAACGACGGCGACATCGACGCCGGCGAACTGCACGCACCGCTCGAACAGGCACTGCGCGAGGGGCACCTGATTCCCGTGGTTTTCGTATCGGCGCGCAGTGGTGCGGGTGTGTCCGAGTTGCTCGATGTGATCGTCAAGTTGCTGCCGAATCCGACCGAAGCCAACCCGCCCGACTTCCTCAACGGTGAAGGCGAAGCGGCGAAGCCGATGCACGCTACGCCGGATGCGTCCTTGCACGTGCTTGCACATGTGTTCAAGGTGACCAACGACCCCTACGTGGGCAAGTTGGGCATCTTCCGGGTCTACCAAGGCACGGTCACCAAGGACAGCCTGTTGTACGTGGGTGATGGA
>JANNQO010000283.1:0-18898 GCA_031400795.1 Rubrivivax sp.
CCCAGGTTGGTGTGGTCGGCCTCGATCTGGATGATCTTCGCGTTCTTCGGCCAGTAGTCCAGCCCATGCTGCGGCAGCGTGCCGAAGGGGCCCATGCGCGAGCCCAGCGCCACCACCACGTCGGCCTGCGCGATGAGTTTCATAGCCGCCTTCGAGCCTTGGTAGCCGAGCGGGCCGCACCACAGCGGGTGGCTGGCCGGGAACGAATCGTTGCGCAGGTAGCCGTTCACCACCGGCGCGCCGAGTCGCTCGGCCAGCGCTTTGCACGCTTCGATCGCATCGCCCATCACCACGCCGCCGCCGGAAAGGATGACCGGGAACCTGGCCGAGGCCAGCAACTCGGCAGCGGCGTTCAAGCTGTCTTCACCTCCGGCGCCACGCTCCACGCGCATCGGCTTGGGGATCTCTGCCGTGATCTCGCCGTAGAAATAGTCGCGCGGAATGTTCAGTTGCGTCGGTCCCATGTCGGAGATGGCGCGGTCGAAACAACGTGCGGTGAACTCGGCCATGCGCTTGGAATTGCACACGTGCCCCTGGTAGCGCGTGAACTCCTGGAACATCGGCAATTGATTGGCTTCCTGGAAGCCACCCAGGCCCATGCCCATCGTGCCCGTCTCGGGCGTGATGACGACCACCGGCGAGTGCGCCCAATACGCCGCGGCAATGGCCGTCACGCAATTGCTGATGCCCGGGCCGTTCTGTCCGATCACCACGCCGTGGCGCCCGCTGACACGCGCATAACCATCGGCCATGTGGCCCGCGCCTTGTTCGTGCACCACCGGGATGAGCTTGATGCCGGCGGGCGCGAAGATGTCCATCGCGTCCATGAAGGCCGAGCCCATGATGCCGAACATCGTGTCCACGCCTTGCGCGACCAAGGTCTCGACGAAGGCCTCGGAAGGCGTCATCTTCTGCACGCCTTGGGTGACGCTGCGGCTGTCGGTCCGGGGGCTCGTGCTCATCGAAAAGTCTCCTGTCGGGTGGGGCGATCGGTGGCCGCGGACTATAGAGGTTCGGCCCCAGGAACGTCAATCAATCTCGGAAAGCGATATCGAATGTACTGAAAAGCGGAACATGGCTATCATCCGGCCGCCATGAGAGTCGTGCATTCACGCCCACCCGAGCTGCCCGAGATCGACGGCGACACGCCCGCCTTGCGGCTCATCTCGCTGCTCGAAGTGATCGCCGCGCGCGACCAGCTGTTCTCGCTGCAATCGCTGGTCGATGAGACCGGGCTGCCCAAGCCGACGCTGCACCGCATGCTGGCGCAACTCGAAAGTGGCGGCCTCTTGCAACGCGAACGTGATGGCCGCCACTACAGCACGGGTGTGCGGCTGCGCCGGCTGGCCGAGAACCTGCTCTTCAACGACAGCTTCCGCGGCGCGCGCCACACCGTGCTGCGCCGGCTGGTGGACGAGGTGGGCGAGAGCTGCAACATCACCGTGCTCGACGGCAGCGAGGTGGTGTACCTCGACCGTGTAGAAACCGCCGCGCCGCTGCGCTTTTATCTGCACCCGGGCTCGCGCGTGCCGGCGCATTGTTCGGCCAGCGGCAAGCTGTTGCTGTCGCAGATGTCGCCGGCGCAGCGGCAACGCCTGCTGGCGCATGTGCCGCTGGAGACCTACACCCCGAAGACGATCATCGATCTGGCCGCGCTCGAACGCGAGCTGAAGGCGGTGCGGCGCAACGGCTACGCGATCGACGACGAAGAGTTCCTGCCCGGCCTGTTGTGCGTGGCCGTGCTCGTGCCCACGCCGGGCGGCGCGCGCTCCAACCTGTGCGTGGCGGTGCAGGCGCCGGTGATGCGCCTGGCGCGCGACAAGGCGCTGTCCTGCCTGCCGGCCTTGCAGCGCGCGGCGCAGGCCATTGCCGACATCGACGCCCAGGCCTTGCCGCGTGCCCGCGCGGGCGGCGGCTGAAACCGTGGCTCAGGATCAGCGGTGACTGAGATCAGCACCTTGCACCCCGACCGGCTGCTCAGCGCGCGCAGCCTGTTCGGCATCGACAGCGAGCTGATGGTGCCCGCCTTCAGCGAGCGCGATGACCATGTGCCCGAGATCGACGAGGTCTACCGCTTCAACCCCGACGTGACCTTGGCGCTGCTCGCCGGCTTCACGCGCAACCGGCGCGTGATGGTGCAGGGGCTGCACGGCACCGGCAAGTCCACGCACATCGAGCAGGTGGCCGCGCGCCTCAATTGGCCTTGCGTGCGCGTCAACCTCGATGCGCACATCAGCCGGCTCGACCTGGTGGGCAAAGACGCGGTTGTCTTGCGTGACGGCCAGCAGGTCACCGAGTTCCAGGAAGGCATCGTGCCCTGGGCCTTGCAGCGCCCGGTGGCGCTCGTCTTCGACGAATACGACGCCGGCCGGCCTGATGTGATGTTCGTCATCCAGCGCATCCTGGAGCGCGACGGCAAGTTCACGCTGATGGACCAGAACAAGGTCATCCGCCCGCACCCGTACTTCCGCCTCTTCGCCACCGCCAACACCGTGGGCCTGGGCAACCTGAACGGCCTGTACCACGGTGTGCAGCGGCTCAACCACGCGCAGATCGATCGCTGGAACATCGTCGCGTCGCTGAACTACCTGCCACGCGACGAAGAGATCGCCATCGTGCTGGCGCGTGTGCCCGGCAAGGCCAAGAGCGAACGCGGCCGGCAGCTGGTGGACGCGATGGTGGCGCTGGCCGAACTGACGCGCAAAGGCTTCGCGGTGGGTGACCTGTCGACATTGATGTCGCCGCGCACGGTGATCACCTGGGCCGAGAACTGCGAGATCTTTCGCGACCCCGCGCTGGCGTTCCGGCTGTCGTTCCTGAACAAGTGCGATGACGCCGAGCGGCCGATCGTGGCCGAGTATTTCCAGCGCTGCTTCGACATCGAGCTGGGCGCTGCATCGAAACCATCGTGAACCCGACCCAGGCGCGTATCCGGCAGCAGCAGAGGGTGGAGGAGCTGTGCGCGGCGACGATCCGCGCGCTGGCCGGCGAGGCCGATCTGCACTTTCGTGGCCAGCGCCTGCACCGCGGTGCGCAGCGGTTGCCGCGCTACGCGCCGCATCTGCACCCATCGCTGGACGACGACTTCGGCTCGTTCCGCGCGGCTGCCGACGGCTTGGCGCTACGCTTGACCTTGTCGGACGCCGAATTGCACGAGGCGCGCTGCCCGCTCGATCCGGTGCAGCGCTTGTTGTTCGATCTGCTCGAGCAGTTTCGCGTCGAAGCGCTCGCGCCGGCGCATTGGCCCGGGCTGCGCGGCAACTTGCGCCATGGCTTCGAAAACTGGTCGCGCGCTTTCCAGCACAGCGGCCTGGCCGACAGCGCGCGGGGCATCCTGCTCTACACCGTGGCGCAGGTGTGCCGCTCGCGCGTGAGTGGCGAGCCGGTACCCGAAGACACGTCCGACCTGATCGAGGTCACGCGCGGCATGCTCGGCGCGCGTATCGGGCACGAGCTGGCCGGGCTGCGCCGCTGTCGCGACGATCAATCTGCCTACGCGGGCCACGCGCTGGCGATCGCGCGCACCGTCGGCGCGATGATGGCCGGACAGGAAGAAGAACCCGGCAACGGTTCACAAGAGCGCGATGAGCGCCTGAGCAACTTCAGGCTCGCGCTGAGCGCCGAGGATGATGCCGACGAAGGCTTCGCTATCGCCGATTCGGGTGTGAGCCGGGTGCTGAACGAATCAACCGACGGCTACCGGACCTACACCCGCGCCTACGACCGCGAGGTGCCCGCCGCCACGCTGGTGCGCCGCGCCTTGCTGATCGAATACCGCGAGCAGCTCGACCGCCGTATCGCCGCGCAGGGCATCAACCTGGCCCGCCTGGCGCGCGAGCTGCAAGCGCTGCTGGCGACGCCCGCGCACGACGGTTGGGACGGCGCGCAGGAAGAAGGCCTGATCGACGGCCGGCGCCTGGCCCAACTGGTGGCCACGCCCACCGAGCGGCGGCTGTTTCGTAGCGACCGGCGGCAACCGGTGGCCGACTGCGTGGTGTGTTTCCTGATCGATTGTTCAGGCTCGATGAAGCAGCACATCGAGTCGGTGGCGGTACTGATCGATGTCTTCGTGCGTGCGCTGGAGATGGCCGGCGTGGCCAGCGAGGTGTTGGGCTTCACCACTGGTGCCTGGAACGGCGGGCGCGCGCTGCGCGACTGGCAGCGCGCCGGATCGCCGCGCCACCCCGGGCGCTTGAACGAAGTGCAGCACCTCGTCTTCAAGAATGCCGACACGGCCTGGCGTCGCGCGCGGCCCGACATCGCCGCGTTGTTGAAACCCGACCTGTTCCGCGAAGGCATCGACGGCGAGGCGGTCGACTGGGCCTGCAGCCGTTTGGAGGGGCGCGCACAAGAGCGGCGCTGGTTGCTGGTGGTCAGCGACGGCAGCCCGATGGACAGTGCCACGCACCTGGCCAACGATTCACATTACCTGGACCACCACCTGCGCGACGTAGTGCTGCGCCACGAACAGGCCGGGCGCGTGCACCTCTGCGGCATCGGTGTCGGCCTCGATCTGAGCCCGTACTACGGCCGCAGCCAGGCGCTGGACCTGTCGGCCGGCCCCGGCCATCGCGCTTTCGACGAGTTGATCCGCATGATGGCCGGGCAGGGCCGGCGCTGATTGACACGGTGGCCCGCCGACAAAGAAAACGATGCCTTCAACCCGGAGACTCTCATGACCCCGTTCGAGTTCACGCGGCGCGCCGCGATGTACCTGTTGCTCGCCGTCGCGCCGTGTGCGGCGCTGGCGCAGCCCGCCGCGTACCCCGACAAGCCGGTGCGCTTCGTCGTGCCCTACCCGCCGGGCGGTGGCACCGATGTCATCGCGCGCATCGTTCAAGAGCGCTTCCAGGCCGCACTCGGCCAGCCCGTGCTGATCGAGAACAAAGGCGGCGCGGGTGGATCGGTCGGAACCGAGCAGGTCGCCAGGGCCGCGCCCGATGGCTACACGGTGTTGTTCACGCTCAGCTCGCACACCATCAATCCGGCCATCTTCACCAAGCTGCCGTTCGACACCGTGAAGGACTTCGAGCCGGTCGGCACGGTGGCATCGCTGCCGCAGATCCTGGTGGCCCACCCGCAATTGCCGGTCAACAACATCGCCGAATTGGTGGCCTTGGCCAAAGCCAAACCGGCCAGCCTGGCCTTTGCCTCGGTGGGCAACGGTTCTCCCGGGCACCTGGCCGGTGAACTCTTCAAGCTGCGCACCGGTACGCAGATGACGCACATCCCCTACCGCGGCGGCGGCCCGGCGGTCACCGATGTGATGGGCGGCCAGGTGCCGCTGCTGTGGGTGTCGATCCCCGCCGCGGCACAGTTCGTCAAGGCCGGCAAGCTGAAGGCGCTGGCGGTTTCCACGCTCAAGCGCAGCGCGGCATTCCCCGACGTGCCGACGGTGCAGGAGGCCGGCATCGCCGACTTCGAGGTCGATTCCTGGTACGCGATGTTCGTGCCGGCAAAGACCCCGGCGGCCGTCATCGCACGGCTCAACCAGGCCTTGAACGCGGTGGTGAGCGAGCCGATGATCCGCGACAAGCTGCTCGCGCAAGGCAGCGAGGGGGTCGGCGGCACGCCGGCCGATCTGGCCAGGACCGTCGCCGCCGAATTGCCCAAGTGGGCCAAGCTGGCGCGCGACGCCAACATCAAGGCCGACTGATGAAGAACGCTGAAGACAGCGCCGTCGCCGAACTGGTTGCTCGTGCGCGCGCCGCGCAACGCATCGCTGACGGCTACGACCAGGCGCGCATCGACGAGTTGGTGGCCGCCGCCGGCTGGGCGATCATCGAGCCGGCACGCAACCGCGAACTGGCCGAGCTGGCGGTAGCTGCCACCGGCATCGGCAACGTCGACGACAAGGTGCGCAAGAACCATCGCAAGACGCTCGGGCTTTTGCGCGATCTGCAATCAGCCAAGTCAGTCGGCGTGATCGATGTCGATGAAGCCCGCGGCCTTGTCGAGATTGCGCGGCCGGTCGGCGTGGTCTGCGCGATCACGCCGTCGACCAACCCGGGTGCGACACCGGCCAACAAGATCATCAACGCGCTGAAGTGCCGCAACGCGGTGATCGTGGCGCCGTCGCCCAAAGGCTGGAGCACGTGCGCGCGGCTGATTCAGTTCATCCACGCGCAATTCGATCGCATCGGCGCCCCGCGCGACCTGGTGCAAGTGCTGCCCGACCCGGTGAGCAAGGCCTCCACCCACGAGCTGATGAAGCGCTGCGATCTGGTCGTGGCCACCGGCTCGCAGGCCAATGTGCGCGCCGCCTACGCCAGCGGTACGCCGGCTTTCGGCGTCGGCGCGGGCAACGTGGCGGGCATCGTCGACGAGACGGCCGATGTGCAGGCCGCGGCCGAGCGCATCGTGCGCTCGAAGACCTTCGACAACGCGACCTCGTGTTCGTCGGAGAACAGCCTGGTGGTGGTGGAGGCGGTCTATGCGCAATTGGTTGCGGCGCTCGAAGCGCGCGGCGCGGTGCTGCTCGATTCAGCGCAGAAATCGCAGTTGCAGTCGCTGATGTGGGTGGACGGCAAGTTGTCCTCGGCGGTCATCGGCCAGTCGGCGGCGGCTATCGCGGCGAAGGCCGGCTGGACGCCGATGGCGCAGCGTGAGCCGCGCATGCTGATGGTCGAAGAAGACGGCGTCGGCCACGAGCACCCGTTCTCCGGCGAGAAGCTGAGCCCGGTGCTGGCGCTGTACCGCGTGACTGATTTCGCGCAGGCCGCGCGCACCGTCGAGCGCATCTACGCCTACGAAGGCGCGGGGCATTCGGTGGGCCTGCACAGCGCGCTGCCGGAGCGCGCCCTCGAACTCGGCCTGACGCTGCCGGTCTCGCGTGTCATCGTCGACCAGGCGCATTGTTTTGCCACCGGCGGCAGCTTCGACAACGCGTTGCCGTTTTCGTTGTCGATGGGCTGCGGCACCTGGGGCAAGAACAACTTCTCCGACAACATGAATTACCGGCACTACCTGAACATCACGCGCATTTCACGGCCGATTGCCGAGCGCATGCCGACTGAGGGCGAGATCTTCGGCGGCTACTTCGGCAAGTACGGCAGCGCATGAATGCGGACGCCGTACGCACCATCCGCGACCTGATCGACGCCCAGGCGAGGCCGCGGCCCGATGCACTCTACGCACTGGCCACCGAAAGCGAACGCCGCCTGACGTTCGGTGCGCTGCGCGACGGCTGCCGGCGCGTCACGGCGCTGCTGGGCGAACACGGGGCCGGGCCCGGCGACACCGTGTCGCTGGTGATGCCCAACGGCCTGCAGACGCTGCGCCTGCTGCTCGGCGCGATGGCCGGCGGGCGTCGCGTGAACCCGGTCAACCTGCTCGCGCAGCCCGAGCAGATGCGCTACGTGCTCGCGCACTCCGATTGCAAGATGGTGGTGGTGGCGCCCGAGTGGGAAGAGCGCGTGCGCCCGATGCTCGCCGGGCTGGATCGCAACGTGGCGTTGCTGGTGGCCGACCCCGATGCGCTCGAGTTGCCCGGCGAACGCGACATCGTGATCGGCGCCGAAGCAGCGCCCTCGCCCGAATCGATTGCTCTACTGATGTACACCTCGGGCACTACCGGTACGCCCAAGGGGGTGATGCTGAGCCAGGCGAACCTGGTCGCCAACGCGCAGGCGATCAGCGCCGAGCACGGCCTCGGGCCGCAAGACCGTGTGCTGGCGGTGCTGCCGCTGTACCACATCAACGCCTTCGTGGTGACCATGCTCGCACCGCTGGCCCATGGCGGCAGCCTGGCGCTGGCGCCGAAGTTCTCGGCCGCTCGTTTCTGGAACCAGGTACTCGAGCGGCAATGCAGTTGGCTGAACATCGTGCCGACGATCGCCTCCTACCTGCTCGAAGGCGACGCACCGCCTGCGGCTGCGCTGCAAGGCCTGCGTTTCGCACGCTCGGCCTCGGCCGCTTTGCCGCCCGAACACCTGCGCGCCTTCGAACAGAAGTTCGGCATCGGTGTCATCGAGACGATGGGCCTCACCGAGACGGCGGCGCCGTGCTTTTCCAACCCGCTCGATGCCGCGCAGCGCAAGCTCGGCTCGGTGGGCCGCGCTTCGGGCTGCGAAGCGCGCGTGGTCGATGCCACGATGGGCGAGGTGCCCGACGGCGTGATCGGCGAGATCGTGATCCGCGGCCCGAACGTCATGCACGGCTACTACAAGAACGAACAGGCCAGCGCCGCCACCTTCACGCCCGACGGCTGGTTGCGCAGCGGTGACCTGGGGCGCCGCGACGACGACGGTTTTTTCTTCGTCACCGGCCGCATCAAGGAACTCATCATCAAGGGCGGCGAGAACATCGCGCCGCGCGAGATCGATGAAGCGCTGCTGCTGCACCCCGCGGTGCTCGATGCCGCCGCCGTGGGCATCCCCGACCGGCACTACGGCCAGGAGATCATGGCCGTGGTGGTGCTGCGCGAGGGACAGGCTTGCGGCGAAGACGAGTTGCGCGCGTTCTGCGTGCAGCAGCTGGGCCGCTACAAGACGCCCAAGGTGCTGCGCTTCGCCAGCGAGTTGCCGCGCGGGCCCTCGGGCAAGGTGCAGCGCCTGAAGCTGCTCGACTTGCACCTCGATCGGGGCGCGTAGACGCTTCAGTTCACCGAGGCCAACAGGCACGGCCCCAGCCGCCCGCCAGAAATTCGCGGGCCGCGACAAGCGGGGACGCCGCTGCGGTCAAGGTGGGCGGCCGCTTCCCTGCATCGCTCTCCCGGTCACAGCGTCCGGCACTGGCCTTCCTTGGACGAGGCCTGGTTGCCGGCGCCGGTGGGCGCGGGCAGATTGCCCGTGCATTGCAGATTGCCCGACATGACGTTGTCGTTCAGCGTCGCACCACCGCGGTTGTCGAACAACTGGATGCTGCCGTTCACGTGCAGGTTCTGCAGCCACAACAGGCCAAGGCCGGCGTTGAGTTGCACCGAGCCATCGATGCTCGTTCCGACCAGCGTCACTGCCTGGCCTCGATCGACCTGTACCGAGCCCTTGATGTACCCGCCGCTGACCTGCACCCCGCCCGGGACGACGCCCTGCAGGTTGCCGTCGATCGCGGCGTCGCTCACGTCAACCGATGCGCCTGACCGCAGCTCCAGGTTGCCGCTCAACCGGGTGCCCAGCAGCAGGCAGCGAGCGCCCGACGGCACGACGACGTTGGCGTAGGTCTGCGCACCCAGGCTGACGTTCAGGCAGGTCACGTTGGTGCCGTTGCCGAACGTGGCCGACGGCAGGCCACCGTCGAAGAGAAACTTGGCTTTCGTCCAGGCCTGCGCCCCGGCCAGGTTGCCGAGCAGCTGGCCGTCAGTGTTGTCGTCGGCGAAGTGGATGCCGGCGTACAGGCGAGACAAGCCCGCAGCGTTGACGGCCGCGGTGAAGGTGGCAAAGCTCATCGGGGTGGGCACTGCCGGAACACCCGGCTCGACACGGCCGAAGTCCGCCGGAATCGTCGTCGAGAAGCCGAAGTTGTCGCCGCCGGTGAAAGCGCGCAAGACCGTGGCGCTGGCGGCTGAGAAGGTGGAGTGGCCTGAGACCCAACCCGGGAACGACGGTGTGAGGTTGCTGCCCGGGTTGTAGGGCGTCCACTTGCCGCCGTCGATCATCTCCACCGGCCGGCCCGGGCCGCCCCAGGCCAGCAGCGGAACACCTTGCCTGAAAAAGCGTACTGCGGTGATGGGCCGCACGCCGTCGTACTTGCGCTTCATGTGCCAGGCCAGGATGCCAGCGTCGAACGAGGCGTTCTGCATCGCGAAGAACATCTTCACGTCTTTGTCGATGCTGTTCGCATCGCGTTGCGACACGAACTGAGCGAACAGCGACCAATGGCCCGGCGGCAGCTCGGAAGCCGGGCCGTCGGCCCAGTACTCGACGATCAGTTTCTGGCCCTCGGTGAGGTTGCGGCTGTAGGCCAGCATGTCGTTGATGTCGGCCTGGAAGTTCGCCGGGCTTTGCAGATAGTTCGGGCCGGCGGCAATTTCGGGCCGACTGTCGAACTGGGCCGCCGAACTCAGTGCGAACGGCCGCACGTTCTCCCAGTGCGGGGCCACGAAGGCCTGCGTCACGCCCAGGTCGTTGATCAGCGGTTGCCATCGATAGGGACTGGCGATGTTCTGCGCGCAGGCGGTGGGTGTGGAGGGCAGGCAGAACGGCATCGGTGCATTGACCGGCGCGTAGTACGTGTAGTCGGAATAGGCGCCCGGGCGAAGGTCGCCGTACTGGTTGGAACCGTCATTGCGACGAGCGGCGATGACGGCCGTCGCGGCAGCATTGCCGATGCCCTGTGGCGCGCTCAGGTCGGTGGAGTTGTCCAGCGGGTCGTAGCCACGGGCCAGCATCAACGCTTGCAGCCGCGACGCGCCAGCGGGGAACAGGTTCGACAGGCAACGGTAGGCCGAAAAACTGACGGCCTTGGCCTTGTTGGTGTCGTTGCGCTCAGCCGCAGGGCGGCGCGGGATGGCGATCGTCGAGGCGATGGCGCGCACGTCGTACGGAGCCCAGGCGTCGTACATGCAGGTGTGGGTCACGGCCAAGGCGCGGGCCACCACCGGCGGACCGAGACGGCCGCGCCGCACTTCTTCCAACGCGGCCTGGTTCCAGGTGACGACCACGGTGGCCGACGCGGGAGCGGCAGCAGCGAGCAGCGAGAGGACGAGTACGAGCTTGCGCATGGCGGGGATCACGATCAGCGAAGACTCAAGACCGAAAGCAATCGGCGTGCCGCAGGGCTCAACGCAGGAAAGTCATCGGATTGCGGCTCGCTTGCACAGCGTCGAGCCGTAAGCTGTAAAGATGAGCGACTCAGGTTTTGACTTACTTACCGATCAGGTGGCGTGCGTCGAAATCCAGCACCTGCAGGAACAGGCAGGGCTTGCCGGCTTGTGCGCTGCCGTGGGCGGCCGGGCCACCGAAGAAACTGCACTCGACGACCGTGCGGTGCGCGCGTCCTCCAGCACCCATCAGGCGCAGCGGCAGTACGAAGGCCTCGAAGTCCACGCCATGCGCCAGCACGAGCTTGGCCTCGAACAGCGGGGCGTCGTCGAAGTGAATCAAGCGCGCGAACGGCACGCCGGCGAGCGCCTGAGCCTCGCGCTCGACGAGCCGGGCCAGTGCCGGGTTGGATTCGATCAGATGCCCGTCGAGGTCCATCAATGCCATGCCCGTCCAGGCATGCGTGAAGGCGCTGCGAAAGCGCCGCCCGCTCAAATGCAACTCGTTGCCGTGGCGCTGTGCGGCCTCGGCTTCGCGGGCCTTCATCGCCGCCTCGCGCGTGGCGGCTTCGGCCTGGGCAAGGCGCAACGTCTCCACGGTCTCCTGCTGCCGAAAGTAGAAGTGCAGCACCAGCAGCAGCATGGCCAGCAGCGGCAGCATCACCAGCAGCACGCCGGGGCCGGCTTGCAGGTAGACGAGGTAGAGCAAGGTCGCCAGCGCCGCGCTGCCGGCGTAGGCCAGGCCCACCCAGCGGAAGGCGCTCACCACGTCGGCCAGTTGCAGCAGCCGCTCGCCGCGACGCAACCGGCCCGTGCCGCTCATCAGCGTGGCGCTGAACACGAAGTAGACCAGCGCGACGCCCATCGCCAGCATCAGCAGGGGCACCGGGCCGCCGGCGCCACCCTCCAGCAGCGCCGCCTGCGCGACGCTGAACAGCGAGCCGGCACCGTACATCGCCAAGGTTGCCATCGCAGGGCTGCCGAGCCGGCTCGTCCAGCGCTTGGACGTGCGGTACGAGCCCATCGCCGCTTCGCCCGCTGCGGCCACCGCGGCGGCAGCCGGGCCGTGCAGCAGCAGTACGAGGAACATGCAGACCTCGCCGGCAGCGAACGACACGCGCGTGCCCGGGACGCGCACCGGGAACAGCCCCGCGCAGACCGCCAGCGCCAGACCGAGCGCCACCTGCACGATGGCCATCGCCGGCATCGCGCCGACCTGCACCAGGCACCCCACCAGCAGTGCGCCGCCGCCGGTGGTGGCCAGCCACCAGTAGGTCGCGGCGCTGCGGTTGTAGTCCGGCATCAGCGCCGCGTGCAGGCGCTGGTGCCAGGCGGGTGTCGAGGTCATGACCGAATGGCCGTTTGCACGAGCGACCTGATCAAGGTTCGCCCAGGAAACTGCGGTCGCGGCTGCTGTGCACCCCGAGCTGCCCGGCTTCGCTGAGCACGAGGCCTTCGCTCATCACCAGGCCCTCGCTCATCAGCAGCCCCTCGCTCATCACCAGGCCTTCGCTCATCACCAGCCCCTCACTCATCACGAGGCCTTCGCTCATCACCAGCCCTTCACTCATCAGCAGGCCCTCGCTCATCACCAGGCCGCTGCCGCTGGCTGCCCAGCCGCTGAGCAGCGCGACGGGTACGAAAGCGCCGCTGCGTGCCAGCCAGGAACTCTGGCCGGCCAGCGGTGACATCAGCCGCACACCCGGGCTGATGAGCCACTGATTGCGCAGCGTCATTTCCGAGAACGAGCGCGGGTAGGACACCGAGCCCGCGCTGGCGTGGTTGGCGGTGCGCCGCAGCACCACGTCGCCGGCCCAGGCCAGCGCCGGGTCGTAGAGGCCCTGCCAGCTCGTGAACAGCCTCTCGCCGCTGAGCACGTGATGGCCCCCGGCGAAGACCAGGCGGCTCCAGCCGAAGCTCGCGCCGCCGAGCGTGGTGCTCGCCAGGGGCATGCTGCGCCCGGCCGCCAGCAGCACACTGCCGGGCACCAGCGTGCCCGCGGCCAGCGCCGCGGTGGCATCGGTGCGCAGCGCGCGCGCCAGGCGCACGGCGCCTTCGATGTTGAGCATGCCGGCGCCTTGCTGCAGCAGGCTGACGCCGGCCAGCGGCTGCGCCGTGTACTGCAGGATCGCCTTCACCAGCGGCGGCGTCAGCCCCGGGTTGGCTTGCAGCATCAAGGCCACTGCGCCGGTGACCATCGGCGCGGCCACCGAGGTGCCGCTGAGCATCATCACCGACACGCCTTGCTGCTGGTTGGCGCCCGGCACCTCGGCCAGCGCCGGGTACCGCAGCGGCAAGCGGCTGCGAAAGTTCATCGAGTCGTTGTCGGTGGCCAACGCGCTGACGATGCGGTTTCCCGGCGCCACCAGGTCGGGCTTGAGCAGGTTGTCGACGTGGCGCACCCCGACAGAGTCGACGCGCGCGCCGCGCGTCGGCCCGCGCGAGCTGAAGCCGTTCACGCTGTCGTCGCCGCGCGCCAGCGTGCCGCGCATGTGGCTCGAGCCGACGGTGATCACCGCCGGGTCGTGCCCGGGCGAGCCGATGGTGCCCCAACGCTCGCGGCCGTCGCCATCGAGCCCGAAGTTGCCCGCCGCCACCACCACCGTGACGCCGTAGGCGGTGGCGCTGCGCACCGCGCGCGCCAGCGGGTCGGTGCGCCAGCTCTCGGTGGAATCCGCCGCCAGGCTGAGGTTCATGACTCGGATGTTGTGGGTCTTCGCGTTCAGCACCACCCAGTCGATTGCCGCCAGCACGTCACTCACCTGACCATAGCCGTCGGCATCGAGCACCTTCAGGTCGTAGATCGAAGCGGCGGGCGCCACGCCGGTGCTGTCCAGCGTCTGCTTGAAGTCGCGCCCCGCCGCCACCGCAGCCACATGCGTGCCGTGTCCATAGCCATCGACGGAGGGCGCGTTGGTGTTGTCCAGGCGGCGCTGGTAGGTGTCCCAGGCGCTGCTGCCTGGGGTGAAGGTCTGCGACACGTCGATGCCGGGTGTCCAGTCCTTCAGGCCGACGGCGGCCGCGTCGCCGACCTTCAGAAAGTCCAGCGCCCGCTTGACGCGTGTCGTGCTCTGCCAGTCCATCATCAGCTGGTGCTTCCACATCACGCCGGAGTCGAGAATGGCGATGCCGATGCCGCGGCCGTCCAGACCGCTGTAGTAGTAGCTGTTGGACTCGGTGCGCATGCGCACGCCGCTGGTGCCGGTCACGGCCTCGATCACGCTGGGCGTCATCGTCACGCCGCTGCGGCTGGTCATGCGGTTGGGCGAGATGCTGTGCACGTCGCCGCGCGCGGCGATGTCGCTGACAGCGCGCGCAGGCAGCAGCACCGACAGCGCGGTGACGCTCACGAAGCGCATGTACACCGTGCCGCCGGCCGCGACCACGGCGCGGCGCAGATCGGTCATCTCCGGGTCGGCGCCGTCGGCGACGATCAGCGCCTTGACGAAGCGTTGCCCCCCCACGTCGCGGGCCCAGGCCAGGCGCGGCGTGGCGGCGGCCTCGATGGTCTGTTTCAGGTCGGGCGCCACGCGCGCCGGCAGCGCCGCGGCAGGGCCGGCAGCCAGCAGCAGCGCGATCAGGATCCAGGCGGCGGTGAGTCGGTGGTTCACGGTTGTGCGCACTTTCGATTCTGTGGGATCGGCGAAGGCTCGATCGTGGCATGCAGCGCAGGCTGCGCCAATCGATCCGGCAACCGATTTGCGGGGGTGAATCGCCCCCTCGTGCCCGCAACCGGCGCGGCTTCGGTTACGGTCGTGAGATTCGCCACGGCGACCGCCGACACTGATGACTCCTACTGTCCCCGACCTGCCGAGGAGCTTGGCCACGCGACTGCGCGCCTGGCTCGCCGCAGGCCACAACCGCCGGCGTGCCGCGCAGCAAAGCCGCGCCTGCTTGCAGCTGCTGGACTTGCTGCCGCTGCCGGTGGCGGTGTGCAGCGCGGGCCGGGCGCGCATCAATGCGGCGATGGCCCAACTCTTGCGCGTCCAGCGGGGCGATGCTCTCGAGCTGCCCTGGGACTGGCAGCACTTCATTGCCGAGTCCGATTGGCCCGACTGGTCGGCCGCGGTGCAGCGGGTGCAGCAGACGGGCCTCGCGCAGTGGCTGCACGCGCGCGTGCGCGCCGAAGGCCTCCAGCGCCTGCGCGCCGAAGACGCGGAGCGCGCGCCCGCCGGTGACGCCCAGCGCGAGTTGCTGGTGCAGCTCGCGCCGATCGACGCGTTCGACGCTGCAGGTGCGGCATTGGCCGTCGTGCTGCACGTGGCCGAGGACGCGGCTGCGCAGCAGGCGAACCTGCAGCTGCGCCAGTTGCTCGCGACCGCGGAGACCGAGAAGTGGCGCTTCGGCCAGGCAGTTCACGACGAGCTCGGCCAGCGCCTGTCCGGCATCGCCTACTTCGCCAAGGCGCTCGAGCGCAAGCTGCAAGCCGAACGCCGGGCCGAGGCCGACGATGCCGGCTGGCTGACGCGGCTGGCCAACGAATCGATGTCGGCCGCGCGCGCGCTGGCGCAGGGCCTGATGCCGGTGGGCAGCGACGACGCCGGCGCGCTGGAGGTCGCCCTGGTGACGCTGTGCCGGAACACCGGCAAGATGTTCGACACCCGCTGCACGCTGGATGCCGACCCGGCCTTCGTCGCCGGCAGCGTGGCGCAGGCGAACCATCTGTACCACGCCATTCAGGAGCTGATGAGCAACGGCATCAAGCACGGCGGTGCGCGCAACGTGCAGGTGCGCCTGGAAGTCCAGCCACGGGGGCGGCGCGTCAGCGTTTACAACGACGGACTGGGATTGAGTGCCGCCGCCCCTGATCCACAGGTGCGGCGCGGCATGGGGCTGTACGGCGTGCGCAGCCGCGTCGCCCACTTGGGCGGACAGTTCACGCTCGCCGACGTCGCGGCCGGCGGCGTGCTGGCGACCATCGAGCTGCCTGCGCTGGCCGAGAATGGCGGCGACGCATGAACACCGCTCCCGAGCTTCCGATCGATCTGCTCGTGCTCGATGACCACGGCATCGTGCGCCAGGGCGTCATGATGCTGGCCCGCGGGCTGCCCTGGGTCGGCCGCTGTCGCGACGCCGCCGACCTCGCCGAAGCGCAGCGCTTGATGCGCGAGGCCCCGGCCGACGTGGCGATCGTCGACCTGTCGCTGAAGGGAGCGAGCGGCCTGGACGCGATCGGCGCACTGCTCGCCCAGTGGCCCACCCTGCGCATCGTCGTGCTCAGCATGCATGCCGACCCCATCCATCACCGGCGCGCGTTGCAGCGCGGGGCGCTGGCCTTCGTCGCGAAGGAGGACGCCAGCGAGGAACTCGCCGAGGCCCTGTCCCGAGCCGTGGCGGGCGAGCACTATTCGAGCAGTTCGGTGCGCGCGGCGCAGATCGGTGCGACGCCTGGCTCGGGCGCGCCCGAAGGCATCGATGCGGAGGTGTCCCACCTGACGCCGCGCGAGCGCCAGGTGCTGGCGATGATCGGGCGCGGCCGAACAGCGGCCGAGGTCGCCGCCGAACTCGGCCGCAGCGTGAAGACCGTCGAGGCGCACCGCAACAACCTGCGCGAAAAGCTCGGGCTGCGCAGCAACCAGCAGCTGCTTCAGTTCTCGGCGCGCTGGGTGCAACTGGACGGCACGGAGTGAAGCGCCACGGACAAGCCGCGCCGCTCGTCGCCGGCGCGGCCGCGCTGCAAAAAGCCCCAGTCCCTGTCCGCTTCGTGGTCGTCCGTTGGCACCGCTGCGTGCGTCAGATGCCCCAGTCGCCGTCGATGCCGTTGTAGCCGACCAGAGTCACGCCGCCGATCTGATCGCCGAAGTACATCGCTGCCTGACCGTAGGGGTTGTACTGCAGCGTCTGGATCGGATTGGCACCCAGACCGGTGGCCCCGGCATCGTCGAAGATGTGGACATACAAGGCCGTGCCGAACGCTGTCGCACCGGCGCTGGCCAGGCTTGCAATGAAATCGGCACCCACCGCCACCATGCCCTCGAAGTACTCGACGCCGCTGCGGTCGCTCGCGCCGGACCTGTTCGAGACCCGGATGTAGGACGTGCCGTCGTCTTCCAGCAGACCCGAAGCGCTGACGATCCTGGCTCCTGACGTGGTCGCGCTGAAGGGCTGGTAGCTCTCGACCACCGAACCCGGTGTGTACCAGAACTTGAACGCCTCGGCCCTGCCCAAAGTCGAGCCCAGCTCATAGGTGGGAGCGACGATGTAAGTCGCCGGATCGGCATCGACCACGTTGGGGCCGAAGACGATGCCGCTGACATCGATCTGCTGGCCCGCGACGTTGGCGATGTTGGTGAACTGCGCAGAGTTGTCCTTGCCGTCGGCACACCACTCCCAGCGGCTGTTGCTCATCGCGATCCGGGCGCTCACGAACTGCGCGCAACCCTGACCGTTCTGCACATTCAACACCGTCAGGCCATTGTCGAAATTGGCGTTGCCGATGGGCGTGCCGCCGGGCGAGTTGTTGCTGGTTTTGCCGAAGACCTGCAGGTCCCAGAAGGCCACGCCGTTGAGCACGGTGTCGTTGAAGCTGAACGTCGTGTCGCTGCTGTTGGACGGCTCGCCGGCGTTGAAGCCGCCGCTGCCATTGGAGAAGCCGGTGCCCTTGACGAAGATCGCCCCCAGCCCCGAAAGCGGCGAGCTGCTGTCGTGGTCGCCGATGCCGCCGTTGCCCAGCACGATCGTCGACTGGTTCACGACCAGGTTCGAATTGCCCAGGATGCGGAAGATCGCGGTCGTAGAACCGTCGCCCTGAATGACCCAGTTCGTGTTCGTCAGGTTGAAGTCATTGCCGCCGAAGAACAGGTCGATTACCGCAATGCCGTCGCCGTTGGTGTCGTACTGATCGATGTTGGTGACCCACAGGCGCTCGTTGTTCATGCCATTGGTATCACCCGGGTCGAGATCGGTATCGGTGAGTCGCTTTTCCGGCGCCAGGTCACGGATGTAGGCCTCCCAGGCGTCGAGCTCGCCGCGCAGTGCGGTCATCTCGGCCGTGGCACCGCGCGTCAGGCCGTTGCCGCTGGTGGCTGGCGAGTTCGTTGTCGGGATGTTCTGGCCGTTGGTCGGGTTGTTGCCGATGTTGGGCAGCAGGCCATCGGAGAAGTACTTCGAGTTCGAAACGCTGCTGACCGAATCCACCCGCGCGGTGACGATGCCGCGATTCGCATACACCTCGGTGTTGGACATGTTGAAGTAGCCGCTGGGGCTGGTCAGCGCGATGTTGCCGCTCCAGTCGATGCCCTCGTGCACGTTGGCCGCGCGCACGACGGTGCCGAGTTGTGATGTCGCCTGCAGATAGTCCGAGCCGCCGGGGCCGGCGGTGTAGGTCGGCGTGTTGTCGACGTTGATCCAGGCGCGTTGCGGCTGGCTGCCGCCATCGGACTGGAACACGTCTCTGTTGGACAGCCCGAGGTTGTCGCTGATCGACTGCGACAACATGATCACGTTGGCGCCCAGATCGGCGTTCTGCGTATTGATCGCCTGCCCTTGCGCCTGGCTGGTCGTGCCGACCATCAGGAAATTGCCCAACACGCTGGACGAGGGGAAGACCCCGCTTCCCGGCGCGATCTCGCTGGCGGTCATCTTCCAGGTTTCGCCCGGGTCGAGCACATTGTCCCTGTCGATGTCGCCGATGTTGAAGCCGCCGGAAAGCACCTGCGCCGGCCTGAAGTCGTCGGCCAGGTTGCCCGGCGTGGCGTTGTCGTCGATCAACCGGATCAGCCGCGTCGCATCGAGGATGCTCAGCGCCACGGCACCGGTGTTCTTCACCTCGTAGCTGAAGGTGATCGTGTCGCCCTTCTCGGCAACCGGGAACGGAGTCGTGTTGGCGTCCCGATCGGGGCTGTTGTTGACGCGCACCAGCTTCCTGAGGTCGATGCTGGGCGGGGTCGTGGTTGTGTTGCCCCACATCAACTGTGTGGTCAGGTCCACTTCGGTGCGCGTGTCGCCGGCGGGCAGATTTGCCGCGCCCGGTTGGAACACCAGCTCCTGGCCGCTGCCCACGATGAAGTTGCGCAGGTTGGGCGTGGTCGTCAGCACGTAGCCGGCGGGAACCGGGTCCTCGACGATCGTGTAGTTGCCCGGCGTCAGGCTGGTCCAGTTGGCCAGGCCGCCCAGCGTGGTCACGGTCTGGGTACCGCCGGGGCCGTTGAGCACGAAGGTCTTGCCCGGGACGTCGGGGAAGGCGTTGTCGCCGGCGTC
>JANNQO010000284.1:0-4888 GCA_031400795.1 Rubrivivax sp.
TACACATGTCTACATACAGCAGCCTGTGACAGGGCTCAACTCGTTGATTCAAAAGGGGCTTACCTGCTCAAACCAACGGAGCGGCGCTGGAACTTCGGGCTAGGCATCGGTCGGCTCGGCCTGCCACTCGGAACAGGATGCGGTCAGCGGTGTGCTGGCCGCGATGGGGCTCGGTGCGGCACGCGCCAGCGGCGCAGTCCGGCTGTCGGTCGGGCGCTTGACCCAGCCCGAGGACATCGACCTTGCCGCAGCGGCGCTTGTGGCTGCGTGGACCCGTCTGACGGTTCCATGACCTGAGCTCGACCTCGCCGCTAGGTGCGAAGGCTCAGCGGCGGTACCTGTACCGGTCCAGGCGCATCACTACTGGATGCGGTAGGCCGCGTGGCAGGCCACGCAAGTCTGCGACACCCTGGCAAGCGCGGCGACGCTGCCCTTGAGGTCGCCGGTCATGTCGCCACTCGCATTCGCGAGTTGCGGCAACTGGAGAAGCAATTGAGGGCGCTGCGCGAGCAATGCGTTGATGTCCGCGAAGCAGAACACTGCGGCATCTTGAATGAACTGGCGCAGGCGTCTTTGGCGACGGGGTCAGGTCGGCGAGCGCGCATGTGTCTGGGTCTCACGGCACCCGCAACCGTCGGCGTCACTCTTCGACCTTGGAGTGACCGGTCTCTTGTTGTACGGGCGGCTGACATAGGTCGGCAGCGTGAGTACGGGGCCTTCGGAGGCCGTGGCTCAGCCGGCACCTTGGCCAGGTCGGTGATTGCCACCTGCCGGCAAGTTGCTGGCGGTAATCTCGGTCAGCGTCAACAGGTCAAGCAACTCGCTGCGGGCTGTGCCAGGCAGACTGGTCAGGCGCAGCGCCGCCTGCGCGACGGCCCGGGTCTCGTCGGGGCGGCCCAGCGCATGCATCGCGCGGGCGCGAATGATCTGCGCTCGACCTTGCACCGGCTCGGCCTGTGCCGTCGGCAGCCCATCGAGCAAGTTCAGCGCGAGCGTTGCGCGGTTGCCAAAGACCAGGTTGTCGGCGACCGAGATCAGCGCGTCGGCACGCTCGTCGGGCGTCAGCGGGGCGGCGGCCCTATCGGAAGCACCGGCAGCCAGGCGTTGCAGCGCGTCGCCGTGGATCAGCATGGTGTCGAACTCGCAGCGCAGGCGCGCCGCCAGCATCAGGCCCTGGTGCGCGCACAGCGCCTGCCCGGTGGTCGCTCCATCGGCCAGCGCCTTGAGCAAATGCGCCATCGCTTCGGGCAGCGCATGCAGGCGCTGCGCCTGCTCTGCGGCGGCGAGGCGGTGCGCCACGGCGCGGCGGGCATCGCCGCTGGCTTCGTGGTGCGCCGCGACCACGGCCGCAGGCGCGCCGGCCGCCTCGGCGCCGAGCGCCAGCCGGCGGTGCACCAGCCGGCGCCGCTCGGGGGTGAGCGCCGCCTCGAGCGCCTGCTGCACCAAGTCGTGCGCGAAGGCGAAGCCGCCGGACTCGTGCTCACGCAGCAGATGCGCCCGCACCGCGTGCTCGATGGCGAGCACCGCATCCAACTCCGACATCGCGCAAGCCGGCGCCAGCAGCGCGGGCGCGAAGGGCTCGGCCGCGAGTGCCGCCGCTTCCAGCACCCGGCGGCAAGACTGGCCCAAGCGCTGCACGCGCGCCAGAACGGCTTCGCGCACGCTGGCCGGCACCGGCAGTTCGCGATAGTCCTGCGGCGCGTCGTCGAACGGTGTTTGCCAAACGCCGTTCACACCCGCGCCGAGCAAGCCCGTCTCGACCAGATGGCGCAGCGTCTCGGCCAGAAAGAAGGGATTGCCCGCGGTGGCGTCTTGCAGCCGGGCGGCAAAACGCGAGGGATCGTCCGCCCCCGACATGCGGCGCACCAGGTCGAGAACCATGGCCGGCAACAACGGCAGCAGGGGCAGGTGCAGGGCTTGAACGCCTTCGCGCAGCGCGGCCGCCGTGCCGGCGTCGAGTTCGGGGCGCAGCAGCACGATCACGCGCGCACCCTGGCCCTGGCTGTCGAGCCGCCGCTGCATCACGAAGGCCAGCATGGCGCGGCTGGCAGCGTCGGCATGGTGCCAGTCGTCCAGCACGACGGCGTCGAAGCTGTCGTCGGCGAGCACTTGCCCGCCCATCGCGCAGGCTTCGAAGAAGCGGCTGCGTTCTTCGTCCGAGCGGATCGGCGGTGCTGCCGCGCCGGCAATGGCGAGCTCCGGCAGCAGTCGTGCGAGTTCGTCGCCGGCCCATGCCGGCAATCCGGCGAACGCGGCCCGCGTGGGCAGCGGCCCGGCCAGGGCGCGCAACGCACGCGTGCAGGCGGCATAGGGCACGTCGAGGTCGCTGCTGCGGCAGCGCGCCAGCGCATAGGGCCCATGTGCCGCCACGAAGTCCAGCGCCAGACGGGTCTTGCCGACACCGCCTTCGCCTTCGATGACGATGCTGCGGCCGGCACGCCACGCGGCTTCCATTGCCGCGACCTCCGCGCCGCGGCCGACGAAGGGCAACTGATCGGGCAGCAGCGTGTCGGCACAGCCAGGCGCCGCGACAGGTGCCGGCGCCGGCACGCCATCGGCGTTGCGCAGCGATGCGGCCAGCGCCTCGGTTTCGGCCATCGGGGCCAGGCCCAGCTCGTCGCGCAGCAGCGTCTTGCACAGCGTGTATTGCGCCAGGGCGGCTTCGCGCCGGCCCGCGTGGGCGTGCAGTCGCATCAGGGCCCGGTGGTGCTGCTCCTGAAGCGGGTCGTCGGCGAGCAGAGTCTGCCACTGCAGTGCCGCGTGCTCGGGCGGTGCCCGTTCGGCCTGGGCCTGCAGCGCGCCGCGCCACAAGCTGCGCACCCGCGCACGCTGCGCTTCGAGCCAGTGCTCGAACTCCGGCGCGTCGTCGAGCGACAAGCCATCGGCCAGCGGGCCACGCCACAGCGCGAGTGCCTGGGCGGCTGCGCCCGTGTGCAGCGCCGGCGCGAACTGCGCGACATCAACGTCGACCGCGTCGTGCAAACCGATCCAGTCGCCCTCGGCTTGCACCAGCCCCTGGACACCGGCTTCGCGCAGGCGTGCCAGCTCGCGCCGCAGGTTGCGTCGCGCCGTCGGCTCATCGAGCAACGGCCACAGCAGAGCCGCCAGCCGCACGCGCGTCGTCCGGCCGCCGCAGGCCAGTACGACGACCAGCGCCCAGGTCTTCTTGATCGTCAGGCGGATCGGTTGCCCGTCGAGTCGCAACTCCGGCGGGCCGAGCAGGCGCAGCGACAACATGCGCCGATGATGCCAGGTCAGGTGATCGGTTAGCCGCTCGGTTGGCCGCCCGGTCAGCCCGCCACGCGCTGGCGTCCGGCCTTGACTTCGCCGCGGCGCGCCTTGCCTTCCAGCCGCCGGCGTTTGGAGGCACGGGTCGGCCGCGTCTGCAGTCGCGGCGTGTCGTCGGTCAGTGCTTCGTCCACCAGGGCCTGCAAGCGCGCCAGCGCATCCGCCTGGTTGCGCGTCAAGCTGCGGTGCGTCTGCGCCTTGATGACGATCACGCCGTCGCTGCTGATGCGCTGATCGGTCCACGCCAGCAGGCGCGCCTTGGCGTCTTCGGGCAGGCTCGAAGCGCGGATGTGAAAGCGCAGGTGCGTGGCATTCGAGACCTTGTTGACGTTCTGCCCGCCCGCGCCTTGTGCGCGGATGGCGCTGAACTCGACTTCGGCAGGATCGATACGCGGCAATTTCACGGCTTGGTTCACCGTCTGGATAGGCGCCGGTAGGCGCTGTAGTGGCGCAGCGCGTCGCGCCGCGCACCGAGCTGTTCGTGCAGCCGCGCGGCGTTGAAATGCGCGTCGGCGAGGGTCGGGTCCAGACGCAGGCACTGCGCGTAGTGCAGCAACGCTTCGGCGGGCTGCTGCAGGTCTTCCAGCGCAATCGCCAGGTTGAAGTGCAGCAGCGCTGCGTCTGCATGATCCTTCAGCGCGCCCCGGCACACGTCCGCCGCCTCGCCGCTGCGGCCGCTGCCGCACAGCAGCGCCGACAGGTTGATCGCCGCCGCGACACGGCCGGCGTCCTGTGCGAGCAGTTGGCGATAGGCCGATTCAGCGGCTGCCGGATCATCGGCTTCAAGGCGTTCGGCGCGCTGGAACAGTGCTTCGCTGGATTGCGGTGCCGCTTCGATGAAGGCCACCCGCCCGCGCTCGGCGGTGACCTCGAAGTCCATCAACAGCTGCCCCGAGCGCGCCTCCCACTGCGCACCGCCTTCGCTAACGGCGACTTCGCTGCCCACCGCCTGGATGCGCAGCCCGGCGAGCGGCATCTCGTTGGGGAGTTTGGCGCGCAACGCGTGCAGTGACCGCAGCAGCCGCCGTGCGGGCACCTGCGCAGCGCGCAGCCGGTGCGCGGTGCGCAGCAGCACCACGTCCTGGAAGCTGAAGCGGTATTCGTTGCGCGGGCCGCGTGTGGGTGACACGAACCCGGCGGCGACCAGGCCGGCGACGATGCTGCGGCTCAGGCGGAGCATCGACTCGATGTCGCGCAGCGTGTAGGTGGTGTTGGGGGTGCAGGCGCCCCCGCCGCTCACTTGCGCGCCCGGGCGCGCATTGGTGCAGGCTCGGCCGCGCTTTCTTCAGCCGCCGCGGCGCGCTTGGCCGGCTTGCGCTCTTTCGCCGCGGCAGCCACCGGCACCACCTCGGCGCCACTCGTGGGCTTGGCCGCCTTCGCGGAACTCGCCGAGCGCTGCTCCAGGCTCGCACGCAGCGCCTCCATCAGATCGATCACCTGGCCGCTGGCCGGCGCCTCGCTGGCTTCGATGGCGACGATCTGCTGGCCGGAGATCTTCTGGTCGATCGCGGCGAGCACGCGCTCTTTCTCGGTGTCTTTGAACGCGCCCGGGTCGTAGGCGTCCTGCGCGTTCTGGTCGATCAGCTGCGCCGCCAGCGCG
>JANNQO010000285.1:0-44176 GCA_031400795.1 Rubrivivax sp.
CAGACGCAGAACAGCACCGCGATCGCGGTGGCGCAGTTGATGCGCGACGAGCTGCTGCGCGTGGCCCGCGAAGACGCCACGGCGGCCGAACTCGACGCGCGCAAGGCCACGCTGGCGGGCAGCTTCACGCGCCAGCTCGACACCACATTGGGCCTGGCCGAGCAGGTCGCCAGCCAATGGTTCCAGGGCCGGCCGCTGGCCGAGCTGGCACGCTATGTCGACGACGTGATAGCGGTGACGCCGGCGCAAGTGCGCGAGTTCGCCGCGCGGTATTGGACGGCTGGTGTGCTGCGCACGGTGATCGCCGGCGAGGTGCCGGTGGCGCCGGCGGGCCCGGCGCCGCTGCGCATCCCGATCGCCACGCTCGACCTGGAGCAGACGTCGCTGGTCAAGCGCTGACCCGATCGCCACCTTGCCTTTGCAACGTCACGCCGGTTGCTCCTGAGCTGCAGCCGGTCCGGGCTCGTAGTTCACCGACTCGAGAATCTCGCCCACCGACTTGTGGTCGGCCTGGGGGCGCTCAGGGCGCGACGGTCTGGCGCACCGCATGCTCCCAGCCCGCCATCAACTCCGCGGCACGCTCGCGCGACATCGTCGGGTGGAAGTGGCGTTCGGCGCGCCACTGCGCGGCCAGTTCATCGAGGTCGCGATAGACACCCGTGGCCAGACCGGCCAGGTAAGCGGCTCCCAGCGCCGTGGTTTCGGTGACCGCCGGCCGCACCACCGGGATGCCGAGCAGATCGGCCTGGAACTGCATCAGCAGGTCGTTCACCGAGGCGCCCCCGTCCACGCGCAATTCGGCCACCGGCGCGGCATCCTTGGCCATCTCCTGCAACAGCGCCGCGCTCTGGAAGGCGATGCTTTCCAGCGCTGCGCGCGCGATGTGCGCCAGCGTGCTGCCGCGCGAGAGGCCGACGATCGCGCCGCGCGCATCGGCCCGCCAGTACGGCGCGCCCAGGCCGGTGAAGGCGGGCACGAACATCACGCCGCCGGCATCGGGCACGCTTTCGGCCAGCGCTTGCACCTCACCGCTGCCGCGGATCGCCTGCAAGCCGTCGCGCAGCCACTGCACCACCGCGCCGCCGATGAAGACGCTGCCTTCGAGCGCGTATTCGCGCGTCGTGCTCGGTTGTGCCGCCGCGGTGGTCAGCAGGCCGTTCTTCGAGCGATGGAAGTGCTCGCCGGTGTGCATCAACATGAAGCAGCCGGTGCCGTAGGTGTTCTTCGCCAGTCCGGCCTTGAAGCAGGCCTGGCCGAAGAGGGCGGCCTGCTGGTCGCCGGCGATGCCCGCGATCGGGATCGGCGCGCCGAACCATTCGGCGTCGGTCTGGCCGTACACGTGGCTGGACGGCAAGACCTGCGGCAGCACGCTGTCGGGCACGTGCAAGGCCTTCAGCAGTTCATGGTCCCAGACGTTGTGGCGGATGTCGAAGAGCATCGTGCGCGACGCGTTGCTCACGTCGGTGGCGTGAACGCGAGCGCCAGTGAGCTTGCACAGCAGCCAGCTGTCGATGGTGCCGAAAGCGAGTTCGCCGCGCGCGGCGGCAACATGCGCACCGCCGACGTGGTCGAGCAGCCAGCGTATCTTGGTGCCGCTGAAGTAGGGGTCGATGACCAGGCCCGTGCTGGACTGCACCTGCTCGGCCAGGCCGGCGGCGCGCAGCTGCGCGCACAGCGGCTCGGTGCGGCGGTCTTGCCAGACGATCGCGTGGTGGATGGGCTGCCCCGTGCGCCGGTTCCACATCACCGTCGTCTCGCGCTGGTTGGTGATGCCGATGGCGGCGATGTCGCGGGCGGCGAGGCCGGCCTTGGCGAGCGCCTCGCGCGCGGTGGCGAGCTGGCTGTCCCAGATCTCCAGCGCATCGTGCTCCACCCAGCCCGGCTGCGGAAAGATCTGTCCGAACTCTCGCTGCGCCATCGAGACGATGCGCCCGCTGCGGTGGAAGACGATCGCGCGCGAGCTGGAAGTGCCCTGGTCGAGTGCGAGCAGGTGATCCTGGGTCATCGCGGGTCGCTCCTTCAGCTGTGCTGTGCCTTCACCCACTCGTCGATGAGCCGCTCCAGTGTGGGCATCGGCACCGCGCCCTGGTCGAGCACGGCGTTGTGGAATTTGCGGATGTCGAAGCGTTCGCCCAGGCGTGCCTTGGCACGATCGCGCAGCTCGATGATCTTCAGCTGGCCGATCATGTACGAGAGCGCCTGGCCGGGCTGCGAGGTGTAGCGGTCGATCTCGGACTCGGTGAACTCGCGGTCCAGGCCGGTGCGCTCGATCATGAAGTCGATCGCCTGCTGGCGGCTCCAGCCCAGCGCGTGCAGGCCGGTATCCACCACCAGCCGCGCCGCGCGCACCGCCTGCCATTGCAGGAAGCCGAAGCGGCTGTAGGGGTCGGTGTACAGGCCGAGCTCGAAACCCAGGGTTTCAGCATAAAGACCCCAGCCCTCGCTGTAGACCGTGTAGCCGCCCGCGCGGCGAAACGGTGGCAGGCCGCGCAGCTCGGTGGCGCGCGCGGTCTGCAGGTGGTGGCCGGGCACCGCTTCGTGCGCGACGGTGGACTCCATCTGCCAGATCGGACGCCGTTTGTAGGCCACCACGTTGGCGTAGAAAAAACCGGCGCGGCTGCCGTCCAGCGCGGGGCCGTTGTAGTACTCGGCGGCGTTGCCCAGGTGCGCGGGCATCGGCGCCACGCCGTAGGGCGCGCGCGGCAGTTCGGCGAACAGCCTGGGCAGCTCGGCGTCCACGCGCTTGGCGATGTCGCGGTAGCCCGCGAGCAGCGCCTCGCCGCTGGCGTGGAAGAACTTCGGTTCGCTGTTCAGGTGCTCGATGAACTTCGCGAAAGAAGCGTCGAACTTCGTCTCGCGAATCACGGCCTCCATCTCGCCGCGCAGGCGTTTCAGCTCGCGTTGGCCGATGTCGTGGATCTCCTGCGGCGCAAGCGTCGTCGTGGTGTGCTGGCGCACGAGGAACTGATAGACCTGGGTGCCGCCGGGGTAGCTGCTCATCGCGCCGCTGGCCGGCGCTTTGGGCAGCGCCTCGTCGGCGACGAAAGCGCGCAGCTGGCGCATCGCCGGCACCACATGCTGAATGATCGCCTGGCGGCCGCGCTCGCGGATCGCTTCGCGTTCCGCCGCGGCAAGGCTTGCCGGCAGCCGTTCGAACGGCGCGAACCAGGGGCTCTTCTCGGCCGCCGGGGCGAGCTGGCCGTCGATCTGCCTGAGCACCACGTCGAGCACATCGCGCGAGGCCACCCAGCCGAGTGCAACGCCGCGGCGCAGATTGGCGATCTCCTGGTCCATGCGCTGCGGGTAGGCGGCCAGGCGCCGCAGCAGCTGCTCGATGCGTTCGGCATTGTTCACCGGCTGCATCTGCAGCAGTCCGGCCAGCTGCGACTGCACGCCCCACAGCGAGCTCAAAGTCATCGTGCGGTATCCGCTGAAGGCCTGCGCCTCGACGTCGCGCTCGTGCTGCTCGATGAACATCTCCAGCGAGACGCGGTCGGTGCCGGAGAGCTTCTCGTGCGGCAATGCGCGCGCTTCGGTGAGCACGGCGCGCGTGCGCGCGTCGCGCGTCGCGCGCGCTGCTGGCGAGGCATCGGTCAAGCGGTCGCCGAAGCGGTGGTCACCGCGGTAGGTGGCCCATTCGGGGAAGCGGCTCGCTCTGTCCTCCCACTCGCGTTCGAACAGCGTGTGCAGCGCGCGCGCGGCGTCGTTGTCGGCAGCCGCAACGGTCTGGGCGCTCAGCGGCATCGCCGCGGCGGCCGCCGCTAGCCACAGCATCACTTGACGAA
Organism: Rubrivivax sp.; assembly: GCA_031400795.1. Classification (GTDB taxonomy): domain Bacteria; phylum Pseudomonadota; class Gammaproteobacteria; order Burkholderiales; family Burkholderiaceae_C; genus Rubrivivax. Next base: position 3,786 of record JANNQO010000285.1, read on the forward strand.
GCATGAACGGTTCCGGGTGCTGAATGGGTGGCGACGATTGTGTGGCAGCCTCGCCCGCCGCTCACCCGCGCAGCGGACGGTCCGGCAGTTCGTTCGGATTCGCCTGGCCGGGTGCCAGCGCGAAGTGGCGCACGAGCATCTGGTCGACGCTGGCGATCGCCGCGGCCAGGCCTTCCTCGAAGCGCCCCGCGCGGAAGGAGTCGCGCATGCCATTCACCACGGCGTCCCAGTGGGCCGGCGTCACGACGCGCGCCACGCCGCGGTCGGCGACGATTTCGATGGCATGGTCGGCGAGCAGCAGGTAGATCAGCACGCCGTTGTTGTGCTCGGTGTCCCACACGCGCAGCTTGCCGAACATCGTCAGCGCACGCTGGCGTGCCGCGAGGCCCTGACGCAGATAGCTCCACGGCAGGCCCGGCTCGATGAATAGCCGGATTTCGCCGCTGTGACGGCGTTCGCTGTCGCGCACCAGTGCCTGCAGCCGCGACAGCGCGGTTTCGGGGAGCACGCGGCGGCTGTCGGACTCGTCGAGCCAGCGGTGTTTGAGGATTCTCAGCAATGGCCTCATCACCAGTCCCCCGAGGCACCGCCGCCACCGAAGTCACCGCCGCCGCCCGACGAAAAGCCGCCCCCGTCGCCGCCGCTGCTCCAGCCGTCGCCGCCGCTGCCCCAGCCGCCGATCCACGGCCCGCCGTCGCCACGGCGCACACTGCGCCGCACCGCGCTGCCGATGCCCATCAGGCCGACGACGACGAGTGTGGCCAGCGCGGCGAAGATCGTGAGCAGCAGGCTGTTGCTGAAGGCCCACGCCAGCCATCCCGCGCCGCCGGCCACCAGCATCGAGCCGAGCTTGCGCCCGAACAGACGCGTGATGAAGAGGGCCGCCACAGGCACGGCGATGAAGAGGAACATGCCGAGGTCTTCGAACTGCGCGCCGAGGGCCTCGGACAGGCCGCCTCGCGGCGGCGGGGTGGGCAGACCTTCTCCGCCGAGCCGCTGGTCGATGCGCTCGACGGCCTGCGCCAGTCCGCCCGCGTAGTCGTTGTTGCGAAACGCCGGCCGCAGCTGGTTGTCAATGACCTGTCGCGCGGCCAGGTCGGGCAGCGCGCCTTCGAGCGACTTGGCCACCTCGATGCGCATGCGCCGCTCGTCCTTGGCGATGACGATGAGCACGCCATCGCCCACCTCGCGGCGGCCGATCTTCCAGGTGTCGGCGACGCGCTGCGCGTAGGCCGCAATGTCCTCGGGCTGGGTGGCCGCGACCATCAGCACGACGAGCTGCGTGCCGCGTTCGGCTTCGAGCCGCGCCAGCCGCGCCTCCAGCTGCCCGCGCTCGCCGGGCGACAGTGTCGCGGTCTGGTCGATGACGCGCGCGCTGAGCGCCGGCACCGTCAGCACGTCCTGCGCGTGCAGCGGGGCAGCGGCGATCAACAGCAGCCACGCCAGCAGCGCGGCCAGCAGTGCGCGCATCACATCATCACTTCGACGCCGCTGCGGCCGGCGCGGGCACCTTGTCGAAGCTCACCTGCGGCGGCGCGCTGATCTGCGCTTCGTTGGCGACCGCGAAGTTGGGCTTCACGTCGTAGCTGAAGAGCATCGCCGTGAGGTTGGCGGGAAAGCTGCGCGCCAGCGTGTTGTACGACTGCACCGTCTTGATGTAGCGGTTGCGCGCCACGGTGATGCGGTTCTCGGTACCTTCGAGTTGCACGCGCAGATCCTGGAAGCCCTGGTTGGCCTTCAGGTTCGGGTAGTTCTCGCTGACCACCAGCAGGCGCGACAGCGCGCCCGACAGTTCGCCCTGCGCAGCCTGGAACTTCTGGAACGCTGCGGGGTTGTTGATGAGTTCGGGCGTGGCCTGGATGCTGGTGGCCCTGGCGCGCGCCTCGACCACCTTGGTCAGCGTTTCCTGCTCGAAGTTGGCCTCGCCCTTCACGGTGGCGACGATGTTGGGGATCAGGTCGGCGCGTCGCTGGTACTGGTTGACCACCTCGCTCCAGCCGGCCTTGACCTCTTCGTCCAGGCGCTGGAAGTCGTTGTAGCCGCAGCCGGACAGGCCGAAGGCGGCAGACAGAACGGCGACCCAGCGCAAGCGCATCCACATCATCTTGTCCTCCTCAGGCGCGACAGCGCCGCGTGAACTCTACCCGCCGGCCCACCTTGGGCATCCGCATGCCGTTTCAAGGGAGCGGCTGGCTGAATAATGCGCGGCCATGACGCTGCACAACCACACCTTCCTGCGCGCCTGCCTGCGCCAGTCCACCGCTTACACGCCCGTTTGGCTGATGCGCCAGGCCGGCCGCTACCTGGCCGAGTACCGCGCCACGCGCAAGCGCGCCGGCAGCTTCATGGGCCTGGCGACCAACGTCGATTTCGCTACCGAGGTGACCTTGCAGCCTTTGGACCGCTACGCGCTGGACGCCGCGATCCTGTTCTCCGACATCCTCACCGTGCCCGATGCGATGGGCCTGGGCCTCAGCTTCGCCGAGGGCGAGGGCCCGCGCTTCGCGAAGCCCGTACGGGACGAGGCTGCGGTGGCCGCCTTGCGAGTGCCCGACCTGGAGCGGCTGCGCTACGTGTTCGACACGGTGGCCTCGATCCGCCGCGCGCTCGCCGGCCGGGTGCCGCTGATCGGCTTTTCAGGCAGCCCCTGGACGCTGGCCTGCTACATGGTCGAAGGCGCCGGCTCGGACGACTACCGGCTCGTGAAGACGATGCTCTACGCGCGCCCGGACCTGATGCACCGCATCCTCGAGGTCAACGCCAGCGCGGTGAGCGGCTACCTGAACGCGCAGATCGACGCCGGCGCGCAGGCCGTGATGATCTTCGACTCCTGGGGCGGCGTGCTCGCCGACGCGGCCTTCCACGAGTTCAGCCTGCGCTACACGCGCGAGGTCGTGGCCGGCCTGAAGCGCGAGAGCGACGGTGCGCGCGTGCCGGTGATCGTCTTCACCAAAGGCGGTGGGGCCTGGCTCGAAGCCATCGCCGGCTGCGGCGCCGACGTGGTGGGGCTGGACTGGACGACGAGCCTGGCCGACGCGCGCCGGCGCACCGACGACCGCGTGGCCCTGCAAGGCAACCTCGACCCGATGGTGCTGTTCGCGCCGCCCGACGCGGTGGCACGCGAGGCGCGTTCAGTGATCGACAGCTTCGGCTCCGCACAGCGCACCGACGGGCGCTGGGGAGGCCATGTCTTCAACCTTGGCCATGGCATCTGCCAGCACACCCCGCCGGAGCACGTGACGGCCTTGATCGAGGCCGTCCATGGACATTCGGCAGCACTCATCGAGGCCGTTCACAGCCATTCGACAAGGGCCCGCAGCACTTGACTTGTCCCCAAAAGTGCGGCAGCGAAGTGGCTGAGTCCACCGTGCGGGCGGTGTCGCGCAGAAATTCGGGCAACGTTCGCTAAGTTGTTGATTTTGTTGGCCACTGTGGGCTGCTGCGAAAACGGGCAAAGCAAGCCGCGGCGTTCCGAATCAAGCACTTGGCGGGCCTTGGTGCAGATTGTCCACACACTTATCCACAAAAGCGGTGCACAGCTTTGAAACTCGTTCTCGATCATGGAGTTAGCGTCTATTTTTGAGATGAGTTTGAGCTTTTGCCGGCAACTCGCTCAAAGCCTGCGATGAGTGGTGAGCTGCGCCTGAAAGTCGCCGTGGAAACCCCGCAGCACAGCGCCGTGGGTGGTCTGCTCACCTACCTGAGCGAGCGGCCACTCCCGCCGGGCACGCTGGTCAGCGTGCCTCTGGGAAAACGCCAGCTGCCCGGGGTGGTCTGGCACGACGAAGCGCACGCTGCGCCGGCGCCGGATCGCGTGTTGCTCAAGCCCATCAGTGCCGTGCTGCACACCCTGGCACCGCTGCCCGGGCCGTGGCGCGCGCTGGTGCAGTTTGCAGCGGCCTACTACCAGCGCGGCATCGGCGAACTGGCGCTGGCGGTGTTGCCGCCCGAGCTGCGCCGGCTCGATGACGTGGGCTTGCAGCGGCGGCTGGCACGTTGGGCCAAGCAGCCGCTCGCGCTGCCGCCCAACGAGCCGCCGGTGCTGCCCGAACTCACCGCGGAGCAGGTCGTCGCGCTCGAGCAACTGCAGCGCGCCGAAACCAACACCACGCTGCTGCACGGCGTGACGGGCAGCGGCAAGACCGAGGTCTACCTGCGCGCCGTGGCCGGCGCGCTCGCGCAGGGCGGGCAGGCGCTGGTGCTGGTGCCCGAGATCAACCTCACGCCACAGCTCGAAGCGCGTTTCGCGGCGCGCTTCCCGGGCCGCGTGCTGGCCAGCCAGCACAGCCGACTCACGCCCGCGCAACGCCTGCGCCACTGGACGCTGGCGCACAACGGCCAGGCCGACATCGTGCTCGGCACGCGGCTGGCCGTGTTCGCGTCGCTGCCGCGGCTGGCCATCGTGGTCGTCGACGAGGAGCACGACGCATCGTTCAAGCAGCAGGAAGGGGCGCGCTACTCGGCGCGCGACCTGGCCGTCTACCGCGGCCACCTCGAGGGCGTGCCGGTGCTGCTCGGCTCGGCCACGCCGTCGCTGGAAACCTGGGCGCGCGCGCAGGAAGGGCGCTACGGCCTGGCGCGGCTCGCCCAGCGCATGGCCGGCGGCGCGATGCCACGCGTGCGCCTGTTCGACATGGGCCGGCTGCCGCAGCGCGCGGGCCCGCCGATCGTGCTCGCGCCGGCGCTGCTCGAGGCGGTGCAAGAGCGCATATCGCGCGGCGAACAAAGCCTGATGCTGCTGAACCGGCGTGGCTATGCGCCGGTGTTGCATTGCACGGCCTGCGGCTGGAAGAGCGGCTGTGCGCATTGCAGCGCCTGGCGCGTCTTCCACAAGATCGACCGTACGCTGCGCTGCCACCACTGCGGGCTTGCCGAGCGCGTGCCCAAGGCCTGCCCGGACTGCGGCAATCTGGACATCGCGCCGATCGGGCGCGGCACCGAGAAACTCGAAGAACAGCTCGCGCTCGTGTTGCCGCAGGCGCGCGTGGCGCGCATCGATGCCGACAGCACGCGGCACCAAGGCGCGCTCGAGGAGCAACTGGCGGCCGTGCACGCCGGTGAGGTCGACGTGCTGGTGGGCACGCAGATGGTGGCCAAGGGCCACGACTTTCGGCGCATGACGCTGGTCGCCGCAGTCAACCCCGACGTGGCGCTGTTCAGCAGCGACTTCCGTGCCCCCGAGCGGCTCTTCGCGCTGCTGATGCAGGCCGCGGGCCGCGCCGGCCGTGACGCCGAACAGGCCGCGCGCAGCGAAATGTGGGTGCAGACCTGGCACCCGCGCCACCCGCTCTACGCGGCGCTGCGCGAACACCGTTTCGAGGCTTTCGCCGCGAGCCAGCTCGACGAGCGCCGCGCCAGCAGCCTGCCGCCGTTCGCGAGCCTGGCGCTGATGCGCGCCGATGCTGCGGCGGCCGTCGCGGCGCAGGCCTTCCTCGAAGAGGCCACCGAGGTGGCGCGCCGCATGCCCGAGGCCGCGCCGGTGATCATCTACCCGCCGGTGCCGCATGCCGTGGCGCGGGTGGCCGACGTGGACCGCGTGCAGATGCTCGTCGAGTCGGCGTCGCGGCCGGCCTTGCAGCGCTTTCTGGCAGCCTGGTTGCCCGAGCTGCACGTCCTGCGCCGCCGGCACCGTCAGCTCAAACGTTGGGCGGTGGACGTGGATCCGTTGTCGATCTGAGTTCGGATTTGTTCGAGCCTGCCACCATGTCGAAGCGGAACATGCGGCATTCGATGGGGCCGTTCCACATCGGCACGCGTCGGCTTTCCTTGAGTCGCATCAGCGTCGGCAGTTTCATTTCCGGGCTCAGGCACCAGGCGCTCCAGCCGGCGTAGTGGCGCTTCCAGTGCGCCGCCAGCGCCGCGAAGAAGTCGGCTGCCTGCGCGCCGCCTTCGAAGGCTTCGCGCGACGCCGCGCCTTGGCCTTTCGGGGCGATGCGTTCGCCCTTCGTGCCCAGAGGCACGATCCTTGTGCCATACGGCGGGTTCATGATCAAGGTGCCACGCGGCGCCGGCGGCAGGCGCTGCAGCGCATCGGCGGTCTTGAACTCGATGGCCTGGCCGACCCCTGCGCGGGCCGCGTTGCGCGTGGCGAAGTCGGTCATTCGAAAACTCACATCGCCGGCGAAGATCGGCGCACGCGGCGGGTGAACCCGGGCTTGCGCCGCCTGCTGCAGCTCGCGCCAGGTCGCTCGATGTTGCGCGAACGCGATCCAGCGTTCGAACGCGAAGCGCCGCGCCGTGCCGGGTGCGATGCCGCAGGCCATCTGTGCGGCCTCGATGGCGATCGTGCCGGCGCCGCAGCACGGGTCGAGCAGCGCGCCGTCTTCTTCGCGGCCTTGCCAGCCGGCGGCAGCGAGCATCGCGGCGGCGAGCGTTTCCTTCAGCGGCGCCTCGCCTTTCACGTCTTCGCGGCCGCCCTTGGCGTCCCGCCAGCCGCGCTTGAAGAGTGCTTCGCCCGACGTGTCGGCGTACAGCGTCGCATGGTCCGGGCCGAGATACAGCTGCAAGGGCAGGTCAGGGTGGCGCGTGTCCACACTCGGCCGCTCGCCGGTGGCTTCGCGCAGCACGTCGCACACGGCATCCTTGATGCGCAGCGCTGCGAAGTTCAGGCTTCTGAGCGGCGACTGCATCGCGTTCACGTCCACGCGCAGCGTCTGCTGCGGCGTGATCCAGCCGGGCCAAGGTACGCGCCGTGCCAGGTCGTACAGATCGTGCTCGTCGCGGTAGCGGCCATCGATCAGCGGCCACAGCACGCGCTGGGCGAGCCGGCTCTCGAGGTTCAGGCGCATCGCGCTGCGTTCATCGCCATCGACCCACACGCCGCCGCGTGTGGCCTTGGCGGTGCTGCCGGTGAGGCGCTGCACCTCGTCGGCCAGCAGCGCTTCCACGCCACCGGCGCAAGGGAGAAACAGGTGGGTCATTGCGCCGCGTCAAGCGGGCCACCGCAGATCCGGCTTTGCCGGTCCGCCAGCAGCACCCCGAGGGCCACGCAGTGGCCCTTGCGGGGCCATGGCGGGAGGCGCCGAAGGCGCTACGGGGGGAGTCATATCGCGCGACGGAGGGAAGTCGGCGCGATCTTCAGCGCCTCGCGGTACTTGGCCACTGTGCGCCGAGCCACCGTGATGCCTTGTTCGCCGAGCATGTCGGAGAGTTGGCTGTCCGAAAGCGGCTTGTTGCCGTTCTCGGCCTGGACGAATTGCCGGATCAGCGCGCGCACCGCAGTGCTCGACGCCGCGCCGCCGGCATCGGTGTGCAGCGACGAACCGAAGAAGTATTTCAGCTCGAAAGTGCCGTTGGGCGTGGCCATGTACTTGGCCGTGGTGACGCGCGAGATCGTCGATTCGTGCAGGCCGAGTTCGTCGGCGATCTCGCGCAGCACCAGCGGCTTCATCGCGATGGCGCCGTGGCTGAAGAAGTTCTTCTGGCGCTCGACGATGGCTCGGCTGACGCGCAGGATGGTGTCGAAGCGCTGCTGCACGTTGCGCACGAACCAGCGCGCTTCCTGCAGGCGCGAGGACATGGTGGGGTGGCCGCTGGCTGCGGCGCCGTTGGCGCTGCCGCGGTGGCCGCGGATGGCCTGCGCGTAGAGGTCGTTGATGCGCAGCTTGGGCATCACGTCGGGGTTCAGCGCCACTTTCAGCCCGCGTCCGGAGCGCGTCACCACCACATCCGGCACGACGATGTTCGACTCGGCGTTCGAGAACTGCCGGCCGGGTTTGGGTTCACAGGCAACGATCAGGCCCTTCGCCTCGCGCAGCAGCGTCTCGTCGGCACCGGTCAGCGACATCAGCCGCTTCATGTCGCGCTTGGCCAGCGTCTCCAGGTACTGCTCGCAGATGCGCACCGCGAGCTGGCGCGCCGGGCTGCGCACCAGGGCGCGCAGTTGCAGCACCAGACATTCGACGAGCGAGCGTGCGCCCACGCCCAGCGGCTCGAGGTTGTGCAGCCAGCACAGCGCGCATTGCAGGCGCTGCAGCCAGTCTTCGCTGTTGTCGCCCTGCAGCTCGGCGAGCCGCTGGGCGATGTCTTCCAGCGTATCGGCCAGGTAGCCGTCGGCGTCCAGCGACTCGATCAGCACGTTCAGCGCGAGCCGGTCTTCGTCCGACAGGCGCATGCCGACGAGCTGTGCACGCAGATGCTCCTGCAAGGTCTGCGAGACGCTGCGCTGGTCGCCGCCGCTGCCTTCGCCATCGCTGCTTGAAGCGCCTTCGCCGGGGGCGGCAGCCGGCAGTTCGTGGATGCCGTCGAAGTCGTCGCGCTCGGTGCCGTTCTCCCAATCCTCGCGCTCGGTGGTGCCGAACTCGCCGGCGTTGACTTCGCGCACCTCGTCGCCGTCGAAGCCGTCACCCGTCTCCGGCTCGGCGGGTTTCTCGGCCGCACGGTCGCGCTCGCGGTCAGCGTGGGTGTCCAGTGGTGCAGCGCCTTCTTCTTCGGTCTCGAGGAAGGGGTTCTGCTCGAGCATCTGGTCGACTTCCTGCTGCAGCTCCAGCGTGGAGAGTTGCAGCAGGCGGATCGACTGCTGCAGCTGCGGCGTCAGCGCCAAATGCTGCGAGAGCCGGACCTGAAGGCTCGGTTTCATCGACATGACAGCCCCTCGCCCGGCGCGTACGCCGGTCGATCCTCATGGCCCTGCAAGGGCCACCGCGTGGCCCATGGGATGCGGGCCGGCTTGGTGGCCCGGAGCTCGGCTCGCCTTTCGCTGTCGCTCATGCACTACATCCTGAAGTGCTCGCCGAGGTACACCTTGCGCACCTCGGCGTTGTCGACGATGGCCTGCGGCGTGCCTTCGGCGAGCACGCGGCCTTCGCTGATGATGTAGGCGCGGTCGCAAATGAGCAGCGTCTCGCGCACGTTGTGGTCGGTGATCAGCACGCCGATGCCACGGTCTTTGAGGAAATTGATGATGCGCTGGATCTCGATCACCGCGATCGGGTCGACACCGGCGAACGGCTCGTCGAGCAGGATGAAGCGCGGCTGCGTGGCCAGTGCGCGCGCGATCTCGACGCGCCGCCGCTCCCCGCCCGAGAGCGCCGGCGCCGGCGAGTGGCGCAGCCGCTCCACGCCCAGATCGGCGAGCAGCGATTCGAGCATGTCGCGGATCTGCGCCGGCTTGAACGGTCGCCCGCTCTGATCGATCTGCAGCTCGAGCACGGCGCGGATGTTCTCCTCCACCGTCAGCTTGCGGAAGATCGAGGCTTCCTGCGGCAGGTACGACAGCCCCATGCGCGAGCGGCGGTGGATGGGCAGGCCGTGCACCGGCTCGCCATCGATGTGGATCTCGCCTGCGTCGGCGCGCACCAGGCCGACCACCATGTAGAAGGTGGTGGTCTTGCCGGCGCCGTTCGGCCCGAGCAGCCCGACCACCTCGCCGGCCGAGACGGCCAGGTGCACGTCGTGCACGACACGCCGCGCGCCATAAGTCTTGGCCAGCCGCGCGACTTCGAGCCGGCTGCCCGCCGGCTGGGTGGCGCGCGTGTCTTGGGCGATCACCGCGGGTCTTTCTTGCCGGCAGCGTCGCTCGCCGGGTCGGCCAGGCTGCGGCTGGGCTTCAACGCCGCGCCCGGCGCGACCGGTGCCGCCGACGCGGCATCGTCCGGGCGCGGGCTCAGCACCACCCGTACGCGCCCGCCGGGGTTGGCCGCGGTTGCCGCGCCGCCTTGTACGGTGAACAGCTCGTTGGTGTTGTCCCAGGTGATCTGCGCGCCGGTGATTTCGTCGGCTACGGTCGAGCCGCGCATGCGCCGCACCAGGCTGTTGCCGACGAAGCGGATGGTGTCGGCACGGCCGTCGAACTCGATGCGGTCGGCGAAGCCTTCCACCGATTCGTCGAATTGGTCGCGCTTCTGGCGGTAGCTGGCCTGGCGCGCCGGCGTGCCGATGGCGGTGGCGCCGCGGTAGCCGCTCGCCAACTCGCGCACTTCCATGCGCTCGGCCCGGATCAGCAGGGTGCCCTGGCTGAAGGAAACGTTGCCGTTGAAGACGACGATCTGGCGTTGTGTGTCCAGCGTGCCGGGCTTGTCGGCTTCCACCACCATCGGCTTGCCGCGGTCGGCCTTCTCAGCTGCCGCGGGCAGGGCCGCGGCAGCCAGGGCCAGGGCTGCCGCGATGCGGACAAGGGTCGGTGGACGATGGCTCGAAAGGCTCTGCATACGGGGCGGCACGAAAATTGCATGCCAATTGTAGGCACAAGGTCCGCGCCACCTGGCGAAGAAACTTCGTGATGGCCGCCACGCTGCGGGCGGTAGTTCGAAATCCTCAGGCCGAGCGCGAACGCTGGATCAGGAAATCGGCCACCGCCAAGGCCCGCTCATGGTTGCCGGCCAGCGACGCGGCGGTCCAGAAGCGCCCCTGGATGCCCAGAGCCGGCACGCCGTCGATTTTGTAGGCATCGGCCAGCTGGCGGGCCTTCGCGGACTGCGTATTGACCTGGAAAGACTTGTACAAATCGCCGAACTTGACCATGTCCACGCCTTGCTCCTTGACGTAGGCCATCACCTCGGCTTCGGTGGACATGCGCCGGCCCTGGATATGGATGGCGGCGAAGATGCGCCGGTGCAGCGCCGGCAACTGGCCCATCGCTTCGAGCGTGTAGTACAGGCGCTGTGTGACCTGGTGACGCGCGGTGAAGCCCACCGGCACCTGGCGGAAGGCGACATCGGCCGGCAGCTTCTTGGTCCAGGCCTCCAGCGGCAGCTCGAAGGCATTGCAATGCGCGCACTCGTACCAGAAGAACTCCACCACCTCGATCTTCTTGCCCTCGGGCAGGTTCAGCGGGGCCGGCGTGTTGAGCTTGACGTAGTGCGTGCCTTCCACCGGGCCGCCCTGGGCGCGCACCAGGGACGACCCGGCCAGCGCTGCAGCGGCCAGTTGGAGTGAAAAATCGCGACGCTTCATGGTGACCTTTCCAAGACTCGAATCAAAAACCAGTGGTGGTGGAGCACGCTGCGCAGGCGCGGTTCCCTCATGAACGCTCGACGCGCACCAGACGCGCTTCGGTGCCGCCTTCGGCCAGTCGGGCCTGCGCGGCTTCGGCTTCCTCACGCCTCTCGAAAGGCCCCAGGCGCACCCGATAGACCGTGCGCCCGGCCTGTTCGCGCTCGGTGATCCTGGCCGACAGCCCCGCCAGGGCGAGCTTGGCGCGCTGTTGTTCGGCTTCGTCGGCATTCGCGTAGGCACCCACCTGCACGAAGTACACGAACGGGTCGATGCCCGGTGCGGTGGACCGCGGCGCACTGGCCGCTGCCGGCGCCGGCGCGGTGGTGCCGGCAAGGATCGCTGCCGGGTCGCGCGGGCTCTTCGTGGCCGGTGGGGTGGCCGCCGCTGCACTGGCTGCTGCTGCGGGCGCCGGCGCCGAGGCGGCGCCCGATCGCACCGGCATCTTGCCGGCCAAGGGGGCGTTGGGGTCCCAGTTCTTGTTGCGCTGGGCTTCGGCCTGGTCTTGTTCGGCGGTGCGCGGCGGCACCTTGTTGATGAAGGGGATCGGCGCCTTGGTGATGTACAGCGCCACGCCCAGCGCCAGCGACAGGCCGATCAACAGGCCCACCACGATGCCGAGCACGAATCCGCCGTGCTCACGCCACCGCATGCTCATCGTGTGCTCTCCACCAGGGCTTCGCTGGGTTCGGTCTCGCGCGCCATCACCCGCGGCGCGCTCACGCCCAACACCGCCAGTGCGTTGGCCAGCACCTGCCGGGTGGCCGACAGCAGCGCCATGCGCGCGCGTGCCAGCGGCGCGTCGTCGACCAGAAAGCGCTCGGCGGCGTAGTAGCTGTGGAACTGCGCGGCCAGCTCGCGCAGGTAGAAAGTGACGTCGTGCGGCGCGAGTTCGGCGGCGGCGCGTTCGAGCATCCCGGGGTACTCGGCCAGGCGCAGCATCAGCGACAGTTCGGTGGGCGCTGTGAGCAGCGACAGATCGGCTTGTTCCAAGTCGCGCACGCCCTCGTACATGGCCAGCACCGAGCAGATGCGCGCATGCGCGTACTGCACGTAGAAGACCGGGTTCTCTTCGCTGGCCTTCAGCGCCAGGTCGATGTCGAAGACGAACTCGGTGTCGGACTTGCGGCCGATGAGGAAGAAGCGCACCGCGTCGCGGCTCGTCCAGTCGATCAGGTCGCGCAGTGTCACGTACTCACCGGCGCGCTTGGAGATCTTCACCTCCTGGCCGCCGCGCATCACGGTGATCATCTTGTAGATCACGTAGTCGGGGTAGCCGGCCGGGATGCCGGCACCCACCGCCTGCAAGCCGGCGCGCACCCGCGCCACCGTGCCGTGGTGATCGGTGCCTTGCACGTTGATGACCTTCGTGTAGCCACGTTCGAACTTCGTCACGTGGTAAGCCACGTCGGCCACGAAGTAGGTGTAGCTGCCATCGGACTTGCGCATCACGCGGTCTTTGTCGTCGCCCCGGGCGGTGGTCTTCAGCCACAGCGCGCCGCCTTCTTCGAAGGTTTGGCCCGAGGCGACGAGGCGCCTCACGGTGTCGTCGACGCGACCGTCGGTGTACAGGCTCGACTCGAGGAAGTAGTGATCGAAGTGCACGCCGAACGCACGCAGGTCCAGGTCCTGCTCGTGGCGCAGGTAGGCCACCGCGAAGCGGCCGATGGCGTCGAGGTCATTGGCATCGCCGGTGGCCGTGAACTCGCGGTCGTCGGCGCGCACGGTTTTGCGCGCGGCGTAGTCGGCGGCAACATCGGCGATGTACTCGCCGTTGTAGGCCGCTTCGGGCCAGCCCGGAGCGCCCGGTTTCAGGCCTTTCAGCCGCGCCTGGGTGGACAGGGCCAGGTTGGTGATCTGCACGCCGGCGTCGTTGTAATAGAACTCGCGCAGCACCTGCCAGCCTTGCGTTTGCAGCAGCGTGGCGATGGCATCGCCAAGCGCGGCGTTGCGGCCGTGGCCGACGTGCAGCGGGCCGGTCGGATTGGCCGAAACGAACTCGACCATCAGCTTGCCGCCATGGTCGGCGCGACGGCCGAAGCGATCGCCCTGCTTCAGCACCTCGCGCACAACCTCCTGCTTGGCCGCGGGCGCCAGACGCAGGTTGATGAAGCCCGGGCCGGCGATTTCCAGCGACTGCACCCAGCGCTGGAAGGCCGCCTGGCGCTGCAAGGCTTCGACCAGCGCGGCGGCGAGTTCGCGCGGGTTGCGCTTCAGCACCTTGGCCAGCGGCATCGCCGCGGTGATCGCCAGGTCGCCATGCGCGGCTTGTTTGGGAGACTCGAACGCCGCCGCGACGCCTGCTGCCTTGTCAAAGGCGGCCGGGTCGGCCGCTAGTGGAGCCAGCTCGGCCAGCGTCGACGAGAGCGCGGCGAGCAGCTCCTCTTTGGCTTGGATCATCGGACGATTCTACTTTTGGCCCCGTACTGGGCCGTGATCGCAGGCCAGTTCCGGCGAGCGCAGCGCAGCGCGTCGGGCCAGCATTCAGCACCATGTCTGCCCGCCCGCCCCACCTCGCCAAGACCGTCAAGCCCGGCGCGGAGCTGCCCGCGCAGATCGGCAAGTACCCGATCCGCGGCCGATTGGGCAGCGGCGCCACCAGCGAGGTCTTCCTTGGCCACGACAGCTTCCACGGCCGCGACGTGGCAATCAAGCGCTTCAAGACCGACATGCTCGGCGACGAGCGCGAGCAGTTCTACCAGCAGTGTTTTTTCGCCTCCGAGGCCGCGCTGGTGGGCCGCTTGCAGCACCCGAACGTGGTGCAGATCTACGATGCCGTGGCCGACGACGTGGCACCCTACCTGGTGATGGAGCATGTGCCGGGCGTGACCTTGCGGCGATTCTGCCGCGCGCACGCGCTGCTGCCGCTGGAGCAGGTGCTCGAACTCGGCTTCAAATGCGCGATGGCGCTGGGCTATGTCTACCGCCAAGGGCTGATCCACCGTGACGTGAAGCCGGCCAACCTGCTGACGGTGGTGAACGGGCAGCAGATCGTCGACGTGAAGGTCAGCGACTTCGGCAGCGCGCTCAACCTGACTTCCGAGCGCACCCAGGTGTATCGCGTCGGCTCGCTGGCCTACATGTCGCCCGAACAACTCGACGGCGATTCGCTCGATAGCCGCGCCGACATCTACTCGCTGGCCGCGGTGCTGTACCACCTGATCGCCGGCCGGCCGCCGTTCGACGCCCAGCAGCAGGCGGCCCTCATGCACCAGATCCACCACGCCGAGCCGCCGCCGCTGGCCGCCTTGCGCGTCGGCGTGACGCCGGCGCTGGAGGCGGCGATCCTGAAGGCCTTGTCGAAGAAGCGCGGCAACCGCCAGAGCGACTGGGACGAGTTCGCGCTGGCCTTGTCGGGCGTGGTCGCGCGCGGCGAGCTGCCGCGCGGGCCGCTGCAATCGGTGCTCGACTCCGAGCGCTTCACGCTGCTGCGACAGCTCGAGTTTTTTGCCGGCTTTGGTGACGTCGAGCTGTGGGAGGTGGTGCACCGCGCGCGCTGGGCGCGCCACACCTTCGGCGACGCGCTGTACCGCAAAGGCGAGGTAGGCAACAGTTTCCACATCATCGCGGCCGGGCAGATCGAGGTCTACCGCGACGGCCAGCGTGTTGCGCAGCTCGGTGCGGGCACCTCGGTGGGCGAGATGGCCTACCTCGCGCCGTCGCCCGAACTGGGCATGCACAGCGCCGATGTTCTGGTCAGCGACGCCGCCACCACGCTGTCGTTCACGCCGCAGTCGCTGGAGCAGCTGTCGATCGGTACGCGGCACCTCTTCGACAAGGCCTTCGTCGGCGTTTTGGTGCGGCGGCTGCATGCGGCGCACGAGGCGATGCACCATCCGCGTCGCATCCTGTAGCAAGCTGCGGGACGAACCGGCCTTATGCGGGAAAGCTCGCGTCGTCGAACGCCGACGGCCCGGCGTTGCTGTGCTTGCCGCAGTCATTTGTCTCTGCTGCAATCAACCGTCCCAACCCCCTGAGGAGTGTTCCGATGAAGACCCTGTTCACCGCCGCCGTGCTGGCCGCAAGCCTTCTGGCCGCCCCGGCGATGGCCGCGTCGCATGCCGCGGCCAATCCGCAGCAGAACAAGATGGCCATGTGCAACAAGGACGCCGGCGAGAAGAAAGGCGACGATCGCAAGGCCTTCATGAAGACCTGCCTGTCGGCCAAGAAGGCCTCCACGCAGCAGGACAAGATGAAGTCCTGCAATGCCTCGGCCGGCGAGAAGAAGGGCGACATGCGCAAGGCGCACATGAAGGATTGCCTGTCAGCAAAAGGCTGACGGTTCGCCTGTCGGCGAAATGATCACGGTTCGCCTGTCGGCGAAGGGCTGACGGTTCGCTTCTCTCCCGCCCCAGGAACCCGGCCGCGAGCCGGGTTCATCGTTTCGGCCCGCCTCCGCCCCCGCTCCAGTACGCTGCGTCGCCATAGCTGTGCTTGATGAAGTCGATCCACAGTCGCACCCGCAGCGGCAGGTGCTTGCGCTGCGGAAAGACCGCGTGGATGCCGTTCGGCGGCGCCGCGTAGTCTTGCAGCAGCACGGCAAGCGCGCCGCTGGCCACCTCCTGCTCCACCTCCCAGGTGCTGCGCCAGGCAATGCCCAGGCCTTTCAGGCACCAGTCGTGCAGCACCTGGCCGTCGCTGCAATCCAGCCGGCCACTGGGGCGCAGGTGCGTGAGCTGGCCGCCGACGACGAAGGCCCAGCCGCGCGTCTGGCTGGCGTCGGAGCTGAGCGTCAGGCAGTCGTGGCGCGCCAGCTCGGCGGGGGTCTGCGGCACCCCGGCGCGCTCGAGATAGCCGGGTGTAGCCACGCACAGCCGCCGGTTGTCGGCCAGGCGCACGCTGATCAGGCTGGAATCGGGCAGGTCGCCCACGCGCACCGCGCAGTCGAATCCTTCGTTGACGATGTCCACCACGCGGTCGGAGAGGTTCAGCGACACGCTCACCTCGGGGTGCTGGGCGATGAACCCGGGTACCAGCGGAGCCACGTGGCGGCGCCCGAAGCCGGCTGGCGCGGTCAATCGCAAGTGACCACTGGCTTTCACACCGCCGGCGCTGACGCTGGCTTCGGCGTTGGCCAGGTCGGCCAACAGCCGCTGGCAGTCTTCGAGGAAAGCACTGCCTTCGTGGGTCAGCGTGATGCGCCGCGTGGTGCGCAGCAGCAGCTTCACGCCCAGGCGTTCTTCAAGCGCATCAATACGCCGGCCGATGACCGCCGGCGCCACCCCTTCGGCCAGCGCCGCCGCCGTGAGGCTGCCCCGGGCCGCCACGGCGACCAAGGTCTCGATCTGTTTGAGACGGTCCATACTGGATCGCACTATGCATCAGTTGCGCATGAATCCCTGACTTTCGCCCCACTTAATGCCGAGCCCTGGTTCGAATAGATTGCGACCATGAAACTCCGCGCAGTGCTCTTCGACGCCTACGGCACCCTGTTCGATGTCTACAGCGTCGGCTTGCTGGCCGAGCAACTGTTCCCTGGCCAGGGCGAGCGGCTCGCCCAGTTGTGGCGCGACAAGCAGATCGACTACACGCGGCTGTGTTCGATGAGCGGCCGCTACAGGCCATTCTGGGAGATCACGCGCGCCGGGCTGCGCTTCGCGGCGGCGCGGCTGTCCCTTGCGCTCGATGCCGCGGCCGAAGAGCGGCTGATGAACCAGTACCGCCACCTGAGCGCGTTCCCCGAAGCGCTGGACATGCTGTGCGCGCTGCAGCGACGCGGCATCCCGGCCGGAATCCTGAGCAATGGCGACCCCGAGATGCTCGCCGTGGCTGTGAAGAGCGCGGGCTTCGGCGAACTGCTCGCGCCGCTGCTCTCGGTGCACGGCGTGCAGCGCTACAAGACCGACCCGGCCGCCTACGCGCTCGGCCCGCAAGCGCTGGCGATGCCGGCGCGCGACATCCTGTTCGTCTCCAGCAACGGCTGGGACGCCATCGGCGCCACCTGGTATGGCTACACGACACTCTGGGTGAACCGGGCCCAGCTGCCGCTGGAAGCGTTGGACACTCCGCCCACGCGCACCGGCAGCAGCCTGCGCGACGTGCTCAATTTTTTCCCCGCCTGATGGTTCGACCATGACCGATCGTTTTCCACGCCACGGCCTGCACATCGCAAGCGTGCTTTTCGACTTCGTCGAGCAGCAGGTGCTGCCCGGCACCGGCATCACGAACGAGGCCTTCTGGAAAGGCTTCGGCGCCATCGTCGCCGACCTGGCGCCGAAAAACGCCGCGCTGCTGGCCGAACGCGACCGGCTGCAGTCCGCACTGGACGATTGGCACCAGAAGCACCCCGGCCCGATCAGGCGCGTGGCGGCCTACCGGATGTTCCTGCGCGACATCGGCTACCTGGTGGACGTGCCGGCCAAGGTTCGCGTGACGACGAAGAACGTCGACGCCGAACTGGCCATGCAGGCCGGGCCGCAGTTGGTGGTGCCGATCACCAACGCCCGCTACGCGCTGAACGCGGCCAACGCACGCTGGGGATCGCTATACGACGCTTTGTACGGCACCGACGTGATCAGCGAGGCCGATGGCGCGGCCAAAGGCCCCGGCTACAACCCGCTGCGCGGCGCAAAAGTCATCGAGTACGCGCGCCACGTGCTGGACCGCACCGCGCCGCTGCGCCAGGGTTCGCATGTCGGCTCCACGGGTTACCGCGTCACCGGCGACCAGTTGGTGGTGACAGTGGCCGACGGCCACAGCACCGGCTTGAAGAAGGCCGCACAGCTTGTTGGCTGGCAAGGCGACGCGGCCACGCCGTCATCGGTGCTGCTTCAGCACCACGGCCTGCACCTGGACCTGCGCATCGACCGCGGCACGCGCAGCGGGCGCGACGATGCGGCCGGTGTCTGCGACCTGGTCATCGAGTCGGCGCTGTCGACGATCCTCGACCTGGAAGACTCGGTGGCCGTGGTCGACGCCGACGACAAGGTGCAGGCCTACCGCAACTGGCTGGGCATCCTGAAAGGAACGCTCACGCAAGAGGTGAGCAAAGGTGGCAAGACCTTCACGCGTGGGCTGAACCCCGACCGCGTCTACACCGGCCCCCGCGGACGCCAGGTGCGGCTGCACGGCCGCTCGTTGCTCTTCGTGCGCAATGTCGGCCACCTGATGACGAACCCCGCGATCCTGTGGGGCGACGGGCAGCGCGAGATCCCGGAGGGCATCCTGGACGCCGTGATCACGACGACGATTGCGCTGCACGACCTGAAGGCCGGCGGCCCGATCCGCAACTCGCGCACCGGCTCGGTCTACATCGTCAAGCCGAAGATGCACGGCCCGGCCGAGGTGGCTTTCGCGGCCGAACTGTTCGCGCGCATCGAGCGCTTGCTCGGACTGCCCGACAGCACCGTCAAGCTCGGCATCATGGACGAAGAGCGCCGCACCAGCGTCAACCTGAAGGCCTGCATCGCGGCGGCGGCGAGTCGGGTCGCCTTCATCAACACCGGCTTCCTCGACCGCACGGGCGACGAGATGCACACCGCCATGCGGGCCGGGCCGATGCTGCGCAAGAGCGACATGAAGGGCAGCGCCTGGATGCAGGCCTACGAGCGTCACAACGTGCTGACGGGGCTGGAATGCGGGCTGCGCGGCAAGGCGCAGATCGGCAAGGGCATGTGGGCCATGCCCGACCTGATGGCGGCGATGCTGCAGCAGAAGATCGCGCACCCGATGGCCGGCGCCAATACCGCCTGGGTGCCGAGCCCGACGGCAGCCACGCTGCACGCGCTGCACTACCACCAGGTCGACGTGTTCGCGGTGCAGAAAGCCTTCGAGGGCAGCGACCTCGGCGCCGAGCGCGAGGCATTGATGGAGGGCCTGCTGACGATTCCGGTGGTGAAGACCGCGAAGTGGAACGACGCCGAGAAGCAGCAGGAACTCGACAACAACGCGCAGGGCATCCTCGGTTATGTCGTGCGTTGGGTCGATCAGGGCGTGGGCTGCTCCAAGGTGCCCGACATCCACAACGTCGGCCTGATGGAAGACCGCGCGACGCTGCGCATCTCGAGCCAGCACATGGCGAACTGGCTGCGCCACGGCGTGGTGACGAAGGCGCAGGTGACGGGTACGCTGAAGCGCATGGCCAAGGTGGTGGACGGGCAAAACGCGGGTGATGCGGCGTACCGCGACATGGCCGGGCGCTTCGACGAGTCGAAGGCGTTCCGGGCGGCGTGCGACCTGGTGTTCGAGGGGCTGGTGCAGCCCAGTGGCTATACCGAGCCGTTGCTGCATGCGGCTCGGTTGGCGGTCAAGGCCGCCGCTGCATGAGTTCGCCGATCAGCAGCTCGTAAGCCCCCGTCACACGCAACAAGGCCGCATCACCACGCGGCTTGCCGATCAGCTGCAGCCCCGCCGGCCAGCGGCCGTTGTCGTGAAAGCCCACCGGCGCGCTGATTGCCGGCAGCCCGGCGAAGGTGGCGTAGATCGTCACCTCCATCCACTGGTGGTACGTCTGCATCGTGCGGCCGGCGATCTGCTGCGGCCAGCGTTCACCGATCGGGAAGGGCCAGACCTGGGTGGCGGGAATGGCGAGCAGATCGAAGCGCTCGAACAGCCCGAGCACGCTGGCGTGGAAGTCGCTGCGCGTGGCGCTGGCCTGCATGAACTCGGCGACCGCGAGGCTTTGCGCCTGGTCGTGCTCCCACAGCGCTTCGGGCTTGATGTGCTCGCGCGCGCCGGGGCTCGCCAGGTGCTGTGCGATGCGCGGCGCCACCAGCGCGCGGCGCCACAGCAGCCAGGCCTGCCAGACGCGCTGCAGCTCGATGTCGAAGCTCGCCGGCTCGACGATCGCGCCTTCGCCCGCGCAGCGCTGCAACGCGGCTTCAGCCAACGCCAGCAAGCCGTCTTCGAAAGGCAAGTGCCCGCCGAGGTTGCCGAGCCAGCCGATCTTCAGACCGCGCAGTGCGCCGGTGTCGCGCGCCGGCTCGAACGCCGACAGCGGATCGGCCAACGACAAGGGCGAACGCGGATCGTGCCCCGACTGCACGCCCAGCAGCCGCGCCAGGTCGGCCACCGTGCGCGCCATCGGCCCTTCGGTGACGAGCTGGTCAACCCAGACATCGGCTTTCGGCCAGGTCGGCACGCGCCCCTGGCTCGGTCGCATGCCGAAGATGTGGTTCCACGCCGCCGGGTTGCGCAGCGAGCCCATGAAGTCCGAGCCATCGGCCACCGGCAGCAGCCGCTGCGCCAAAGCCACCGCGGCGCCGCCACTGGAGCCACCGGCGCTGACCGCCGGGTCCCAGGCGTTGCCGGTAGCGCCGAAGAGGTTGTTGAAGGTGTGCGAGCCGAGCCCGAACTCGGGCATGTTGGTCTTGCCGATGACGATCGCGCCGGCGGCCTTCATGCGCGCGGTCATCAGGCCGTCGGCAGCGGCGACGTTGTCCTTCAGCAGCGGGCTGCCGTAGGTCGTCGGGAAGCCTTGCACCGCCGCCGCGTCCTTGATCGCCTGTGGCAGGCCGTGCATCCAGCCGCGCGATTGGCCGCGCGCGAGTTCGGCGTCGCAGCGATCGGCTTCGCGCAGCAGCAGCGCGTCGTCGGCGAGGTTGACGATCGTATTGAAGCTCGGGTTGATCCGCGCGATGCGGTCGAGGTAGGCCCGCATCACCTCGCGGCACGAGACCTCGCGCGCATGGATGGCCGAGGAAAGGGCACTGGCGTCGAGGTCGGTGATCTGCATCGGGCAAGCGTAACCGGCTGCCTAGAATTGCGCGATCACCATGAGCGATCTTCCCACCCGAGCCGACGTGATCGTCGTCGGCGCCGGCCCCGCCGGCAGCGCCTGCGCGCAGCGGCTGGCCGCTTCAGGCATCGACGTGCTGCTGGTCGACCAGCATGCCTTCCCCCGCGACAAGGTCTGCGGCGACGGGCTGATCCCCGACGCCCATGCCGCGCTGAAGCGCTTGGGTGTCTACGACGCGGTGTTGGCGCGCGCCCTGTGGCTGCGCCATGTGCGCTGCATCGGCTCGCTGGGCGGGCAGATCGACGTGCCCGGCGCGCTGGCCGTGCTGCCGCGCAAGGAGCTGGACGACATGCTTTTTCGTGCCGCTGTGGTGGCCGGTGCACGGCCGCTGCTGCCGGCCCGGTTCGAAGCGCCGCTGCTCGACGGCGAGCGCATCGTCGGTGCGCGGTTGAAGGTCGGCGAGGCACTGCACGCGGTGCATGCGCGCTGGGTGGTGCTGGCCACCGGCGCGGTGCCGCAGGCGCTCATCGCCGCCGGCATGTGCGAACGCCGCAAGCCCAGCGGTGTGGCCTTGCGCGGCTACGTGAAGAACGAGGCAATGGTCGGGCGCATTGACCGGCTGCAGATCGTCTGGCACAAGCGCCTGGCCGGCGGTTATGGCTGGATCTTTCCGGCGCCCGGCGGTGTGTTCAACATCGGCACCGGTATCACCGGCATCCACCATCGAGGCAAGGACGCCGGCAAGCTGCTCGACGTCAACCTGCGCCACATGTTCGACGCCTTCTGCGAAGTGCACGCTCCGGCACGCGAGCTGATCGAGGGCGGGCAGATGCTGGGCGAGTTGAAAGGCGCACCGCTGCGCTGTTCGCTCGACGGGGCTCGCTTCTCGCGGCCCGGCCTGCTCGTCGTGGGCGAGGCCGCCGGCAGCACCTACGCTTTCACGGGCGAGGGCATCGGCAAGGCGCTCGAGACCGGTCTGCTGGCCGCCGACGCGCTGCTCGCCGGCGCGCCGGACACGGCCACGCGGGCCCGTTACGAAGCCTCGCTGGCGACGCTGAAGCCGCGCTTCGCGCTCTACGAAAGGGCGCAGCGCGTGAACGCCCATCCTTGGCTCGCCAACCTGCTGATCTGGCGCGCGCGGCGCAGCCCGCGATTGCTGCAGCGCATGGCCGGCGTGCTCGAAGAGACCAGCAACCCGGGCCACCTGGTGACGTTCAAGGGCGTGCTGCGGGTGTTGACGGAGTAGGAATGGCGCCCCTAGCTCGCTGCGCTCGCCTCCCCCGAGGGGAGCGTCAGGCCGCGGCCCGGCGGGCCTGACCCGATGTGCCAGCTGCTCGGCATGAACGCCAACACGCCGACCGACGTGATGTTCAGCTTCACCGGCCTGGCCTGTCGCGCCGAGGAACACAAAGACGGCTTCGGCATCGCCTTCTTCGAAGACCGCGGCTTGCGCCTGCTCGTCGACCACCACGGCGCGCGCTCATCGCCGGTGGCCGAGCTGGTGCGCCGCTACCCGATCAAGAGCGACAACGTCATCGCCCACATCCGCAAGGCCACGCAGGGCCGCGTGGCGCTGGAGAACACGCACCCTTTCCTGCGCGAGCTGTGGGGGCGTTACTGGGTCTTCGCGCACAACGGTGACCTGAAGGGTTTTGCGCCGCGACTGCATGCCGCCTTCCGCCCGGTGGGCGAGACCGACAGCGAACTCGCCTTCTGCTGGCTGATGCAGGAGCTGGCCAAGGCCCATGCCGCGGTGCCGACGGTGGCCGAGCTGACGCACACGCTGCGCGAGCTGATGCCGCAAGCGAGCCGCCACGGCAGCTTCAACATGCTGCTGTGCAACGGCCAGGCGCTGTGGGCGCATGCCAGCACCAAGCTGTGGTCGCTGGTCCGCCAGCACCCGTTCGGCGCGGCCACGCTGACGGACGAAGACCTGAGCGTGGACTTCGCGCCGCTGACCAGCGCCGCTGACCGCGTTGCGATCATCGCCACCGAGCCGCTCACCACCGGCGAGGCCTGGCGGCCCTTCGAACCGGGGGAACTGCGGGTCTTCGTGGATGGCCAGGAGGCGGCTCGGCGCTGACGCAGCGGCACAATCCGCGGCTGCTCCAGAGCCCACCCGCGTCATGCCCCAAGTTCCCGTCCCCCGCTTCGACACCTTCTACCGCCACCCCGAACTCACCCGCCTGCTGCAGGACTACGCCGCCGCGGTGCCGAACCTGGTGCGGCTCGAGTCGTTGGGCAAGAGCCACGAGGGCCGCGACATCTGGGTGCTGATCGTCACCAACAGCGCCACCGGCAACGACACCGACAAGCCCGCGTTCTGGACCGACGGCAACATCCACGCTGCCGAACTCACCGCTTGCACTGCCTGCCTGTACTGGCTGCACCATGTGGTCAGCGGATACCTCGGCGCAGATGCGCAGATGCGCCAGCTGCTGGACACGCGGGCCCTCTACATCGTGCCGCGCCTGAACCCCGATGGCGCCGAGCTGGCACTGGCCGACAGGCCGCGCCACATCCGCTCGTCGACGCGCCGCTACCCCTACGACGAAGAGCCGGTGGACGGCCTGACGCAGGAAGACATCGACGGCGACGGCCGCATGCTCACGATGCGCATCCCCGACCCGCATGGCATGTACAAGCAGTGCGCTGCCGATGAGCGCCTGATGGTGCCGCGCGAGCCGGGCGAGTTCGGCGGCAGCTACTACCGGCTGATGCCCGAAGGCGCGATCAAACACTTCGACGGGCTGAAGATCTCGGCCAACCCGGATGCCGAAGGCCTGGATCTGAACCGCAACTTCCCCGGCGGCTGGCGCCAGGAGTACCAGCAGCTCGGTGCCGGCCCCTACCCGGCCAGCGAGCCCGAGGTGCGCGCAATGGTCGACTTCATCGTCGCGCACCCCAACATCGGCGCGGCGATCAGCTACCACACACACAGCGGTGTGATCCTGCGCCCGATGGGCAGCATGAGCGATGACGACATGATTCCGGAGGACCTCTGGAGCATCAAGCTGTTCTCCGATCTCGGCCACAAGGCCACCGACTACCCGGCCTTGAGCATCTGGCACGACTTCAAGTACCACCCCAAGCAGGTCATCAGCGGCACGCAGGACTGGGTCTACGAGCACCTCGGCGCCCTCTTCTGGGTGGTCGAGCTGTGGAGCCCGAACCGCGAGGCCGGCATCACCGGCTACAAGTGGATCGACTGGTACCGCGAGCACCCGGTTGAAGACGACCTGAAGCTCCTGAAGTGGAGCGACGAACAGTGCGGCGGCCAGGCGCATGTCGACTGGTACCCATTTCGCCACGCGCAGTTGGGCATGGTCGAACTCGGCGGCTGGGACAAGATGAATTACTGGCGCAATCCACCGCCGGCACTGCGCGAACGCGAGGTCGCCAAGTTCCCGATCTGGATGACACAGATCGCGCTCTCGCTGCCCAAGCTCGAGGTGCTGCGTGCGGAGGTGCGCGCGCTCGGCCCCGACACCTGGCGCGTGCGCTTCGCGGTGGCCAACAGCGGGTGGCTGCCCTCGTACGTGAGCAAGCGCGCGATCGAACGCAAGGTGGTGCGCGGCACGGTGTTCCAGATCCATCTGCCGCCGCAGGTCGACCTGGTGAGCGGCAGCGAGCGCATCGAGGGCGCGCACCTCGAAGGCCATGCGCCGAAGACCTCGCTGCAAGGCTTCCTGCCGAACCGCGACATCACCGCCGACCGTGCGGTGGTGGAGTGGGTGGTGCGCGGCGCACGCGGCACCGTGCTGGCGATGACGGCCACCGCCGACCGCGCCGGCACGGTGCGCACCGAGGTCACGCTCGATTGATGCAGCCGCCGGTGCTCACCTTCGCGCCTGAGTTGCTGCTGCGCGCCCAGGGGCAGGGCAGCGCGATGCGCGCGGCGATCTTCGATGTCGACGGGGTCCTCACCGACGGGCGGCTTTTCATCGGCGAGCAGGGCGAGGTGGTCAAGGCCTTCCACACGCTGGACGGGCATGGGCTGAAGCTGCTCCAGCAAGCCGGCATCGAACCGTTGATCATCACCGGGCGCGACTCACCGGCCGTGCGGCGGCGCATCGCCGACCTGGGCCTGGCGCACGCGCTGTACGGCGTGCACGACAAGCTTGCCGCCGCCCAGGCGTGGATGGCGCCGCGCGGCATTGCGTGGAGCGAAATGGCGGCGATCGGCGACGACTGGCCCGACTTGCCGCTGCTGACGCGTGTGGCGCTGGCCGTGGCGCCGCCGAACGCCCATGCCGAAGTGCGCGCGGTGGCACACCACGTCACCGCTGCGCCCGGCGGCGCCGGCGCGGCGCGCGAATTCTGCGACCTGCTGCTGGTGGCCAGCGGGCGCTACGCCGCGCTGCTGCAGGCCCAGCACGGCACGCTCGACGCGGTCTAGGGCCTGTCAACGTCGTGGGAGGGCTCGCGTGACTCAGCAAACAGCCGCCAGCAAGGCGCACGGCGCGGGCCACGGCGTTAACAGGCTCTAGTTGCGCATGGCCGTTGAGCTGCATCTGCCCGACCTGCCCGAGGTGCCGATCGCACTCGGTGCCGCAGCGCCGCGCGCGCAGCGCGCGCGCCAGCGCTGGACGCTGCGCCTGCGCGACGCGCTCTCGGCCTACCTGCCTCTGTTGCTGATGGCATTGCTCGCCGCGGGATCATGGTGGCTCGTGAAGAATGCGCCCGGCGTCTTTCAGCCCAAGCCCGAGGGCGCACCGCGCAGCGAGCCCGACTACACGATGAGCGGCTTCGTGCTCGAACGCTTCGAGCCCGGCGGGCGGCTGAAAGCGCGGCTGGAGGGCGAGCAGATGCGCCACTTTCCCGACACCGACCGTATCGAGATCGAGCGGCTGAAGCTGCGTGCCATCGCCCCCGACGGCCGCATCACGCTGGCCACGGCGCAGCGCTCGCTGTCCAACGGGGACGGCAGCGAGGTGCAGCTGTTCGGCAACGCACGCGTGGAGACGGTCGACAAGAACGGCGCGCCGCTGGTCATGACGAGCGAGTTCCTGCACCTGTACACGGTCAGCGAGAAGCTGCGCACGCACCTGCCGGTGCTGGTGCAGCGTGGCGGCACCGAGCTGCGTGCGGGCAGCCTGTCGTACGACCACGGGCAAGGCCGCGCCGAGTTCGGCGCACCGGTGCGCACGGTGTTTCCGGCGAGGGGGCCATGAACGGAACTCCCCTGGTCTTCATCACCGGTGCCTCCAGCGGCATCGGGCAGGCGCTGGCGGCGCGCTTCGCGGCGAGCGGTTGGCGCCTCGCGCTCGTGGCGCGGCGAGCCACCGAGGTCGAACGTTGGGCGCGGGATGCCGGCCTCGCGCGCGATGATTTCGCGGTCTACGCGGCCGACGTGCAGAACATCGACAGCATCGCTGCCGCCGGCGCGGCCTGCATTGCTGCACAAGGCCTGCCTGATGTGGTGATCGCCAACGCCGGCATCAGCGTGGGCATGGACACCGCCGAGCGTGCCGACCTCGACGTCATGGCCGAGACGCTGGCCACCAACGTCACCGGTCTGGCCGCCACCTTCCACCCCTTCGTCGCCGCGATGCGCGCGCGGCGACGCGGCACGCTGGTGGGGGTGGCCAGCGTCGCGGCAATCCGCGGGTTGCCGGGCCACGGCGCGTACTGCGCCAGCAAGTCAGCCGTGGTCGCCTACTGCGAAAGCCTGCGCGGCGAATGCCGCGACTGCGGCGTGCAGGTGGTGACGATCGTGCCCGGCTACATCGCCACACCGCTGACCGCGAAGAACAGCTACCCGATGCCGTTCCTGATGCCGGCCGAGGCCTTCGCCGAGCGTGCCTTCGCGGCCATCGCCGCCGGCGACAGCTACCGCGTCATCCCCTGGCAGATGGGTGTCGTCGCGAAAGCGATGCGGCTGTTGCCCAATGCGCTGTTCGACAAGCTTTTCGCGGGGCGCGGGCGCAAGCCCCGGCGCGGCGCGGCGTCGTGATCGACTCACAAGGACAAAGGGCGCTGGTGCCGCGCACCAGCGCCCTTCGAAACATCAGTTCAGGCCGGAATCAACAGCCGCCGGGCCAGTATCAATATCCGCCGCGGCTGCTGCCACCGCCGCTGCTGCTGCCACCGTAGCCGCCGCGACTGCCGCCGCCGCCACCACCGCCGTAGGGGCCACGGCCGCCGCCGCCACCGCCGCCGTAGGGGCCGCGACCACCGCCGCCACCACCACCGCCACCGTATGGGCTGCGACCACCACCGCCGCCGCCACTACCACCACCCCCGCCCCCACCGAATCCGCCCGGACGCTCTTCACGCGGACGTGCTTCGTTCACCACCACGGCGCGGCCTTCCAGGGCCTGACCGTTCATGCCGTTGATGGCAGCCTGCGCCTCGGCGTCGGAGCCCATTTCGACGAAGCCGAAGCCTTTCGAGCGGCCCGTCTCGCGGTCCATCATCACCTTGGCGGAAGTCACGGTGCCGTACTGGCCGAACGCCTGTTGCAGCGATTCATCGCGCACCGAATAGGCCAGGTTGCCTACGTAAAGTTTGTTTCCCACGAGAGAAGCCCTTAATCAATCAATTGCAGTCACAAGAACCATGTCGAGCTGAGCTTCTACCCTGCGTGAAACGAGAGACAAAAGGCGCGGCATCCAGACACAGATCGAAGAATTATGGGTGTGCATTCGCCCGCTCGGCAAAACGATCGTCCCCCAAGTGTTGTTTTGGCGCCCCCGGGGAAACCCTTGCTCCCGTGCCAGGGCCGGCGCGCGCGCTCCACCACAATGCCGGCCCATGGATTTGCTCAAGCCGCTGGTGGCGCTGCTGGCCATCGTCAACCCGATCGGCGCGGTGCCCTTTTTTATTCACTTCACGCAAACCTTCGGTCGCGAGGAGCGCCAGCGCACGATCCGCGTCGCCTCGTTCTCGGCGTTCGTGGTCATCGCGGTGTCGGCGCTGGCCGGCATCCGCGTGATCGAGTTCTTCGGCATCTCGATCGCGTCGTTCCAGGTCGGTGGCGGCTTGCTGCTGCTGATCAGCTCGATGGCCATGCTCAACGCTCAGCCGGCCGAGAGCAAGCCCAGCGACTTGAACGAAGGCAACGAGAAGATCGGCTCCGGCGCCAGCATCGCCGTGGTGCCGCTGACCATCCCGCTGCTCACCGGCCCGGCGACGATCTCCACGATGGTCATCTACGCGCAGCGCACGCGCCATTGGTGGGAGATGGCAGTGCTGGTGGGCTACGGCGTGGTGGTGGCGCTGGCCACCTACGCCGCGTTCTCGGCTTCGGGGCGCATCGCCAAGCTGCTCGGCCGCACCGGCATCAACATCATGACGCGGCTGATGGGTCTGATCCTGGCGGCGCTGGCCGTGGAGATCATGGCCGACGGCCTGGTGACGCTGTTCCCGGTGCTGGGCACGCCGCTGCGCAAGTGACGGGCCACACGTTCGACTTCATCGTCGTCGGCGCCGGCACCGCGGGTTGTCTGCTCGCCAACCGGCTGAGTGCCGACCCGCGCTGCCGCGTCCTGCTGCTGGAGGCCGGCGGCAACGACAACTACCACTGGATTCACATCCCGGTGGGCTACCTGTACTGCATCGGCAACCCACGCACCGACTGGCTCTACCAGACCGAGCCCGACGCGGGGCTGAACGGCCGCCGCCTGCGCTACCCGCGTGGCAAGGTGCTCGGCGGCTGCTCGAGCATCAACGGCATGATCTACATGCGCGGCCAGTCGCGCGACTACGACGGCTGGGCCGAGGCCTGTGACGACCCGGACTGGCGCTGGGATGAATGCCTGCCGCACTTCCTGCGCCATGAAGACCATTGGCGCGGCGCGAGCGCGCTGCACGGCGCGGGCGGCGAGTGGCGTGTCGAGCAGCAGCGCCTGTCGTGGCCGATCCTCGACGCGTTTGCGCTGGCCGCGGTGCAGGCCGGCATCCCGGCAACCGACGACTTCAACCGCGGCGACAACCAGGGCGTTGGTTACTTCGAGGTGAACCAGAAGCGCGGCGTGCGCTGGAACGCGACCAAGGGTTTTCTTCGCCCGGTGATGAAGCGGCCCAACCTCCAGGTGTGGACCGGTGCGCAGGTACAGCGTGTGCTGCTCTCGCCGCCGGGCGAAGGCGCGCTGCGCGCCACCGGCGTCGAGCTGCTGCCCGGCCGGCACCCGACGCTGCTGGCGGCCACACGCGAGGTGCTGCTGGCCGCCGGCGCGGTGGGCACGCCGCAGCTGCTGCAGCTCTCCGGCATCGGGCCGGCGGGCTTGTTGAGCGAACACGGCATCGAGCCGCGCTACGAGCTGCCCGGCGTCGGCCAGAACCTGCAAGACCACCTGCAGATCCGCGCCGTGTTCGCGGTCAGCGCTACGAAGACGCTGAACACGATCGCGAATTCGCTCGCCGGCAAGCTGCGCATCGGCCTCGAATACCTGCTCACGCGCAGCGGGCCGATGAGCATGTCGCCGTCGCAGCTCGGTGCGTTCGCGCGCAGCTCGCCGGACATGACCTGGCCGAACCTCGAGTACCACGTGCAGCCGCTGTCGCTGGAGGCTTTCGGCGAGCCGCTGCATGACTTCGACGCCTTCACCGCGAGTGTGTGCAACCTGAACCCGGCCTCGCGTGGCAAGGTACAGATCGCCTCGGCCGACGCCCGCGTTGCGCCGCTGATCCAGCCGAACTACCTGTCGGCGCCGGTGGACCGCCAGATCGCTGCCGATTCGCTGCGCCTGACGCGGCGCATCGCGGCGATGCCGGCGCTCGCGCGCTTCGCGCCGCGCGAGGTGAAGCCCGGCGTTCAGTTCGAAAGCGACGACGAACTGGCGCGGCTGGCCGGCGACATCGGCACCACCATCTTCCACCCGGTGGGCACCTGCCGCATGGGCCGCGCCGACGATTCGCTGGCCGTGGTCGATGCACGCTTGAAAGTGCGCGGCATCGCCGCTTTGCGCGTCGCCGACGCCAGCGTGATGCCCCGCATCACCAGCGGCAATACCAACGCACCGACGCTGATGATCGCCGAGCGCGCCGCGCAGTGGATTCGCGAGGCCGCGCCGTGATGCGCTGGCGCGGCAGCCGGCGTCTGGCGCTGGCCGCGTGGCTGGCGCTGCTGTTGGCACAGGGCCTGTCGCAGGGCCTCGCGCTGCTGCACGCGGTGGGTCATGGCGTCGTCGTGCAAGCTGCGCTGCAGCCGCGTGCCGCCGAGCCCTGGGGCCACGACGCCGGCGATGCGCAGTGCCGCCTCGTCGATGCCTTGCTGGCCATTGCACCGGGCAGCGCACGGGCCGCCTGCGTCAGTCTGCTGTCGCGGGCCGAGCCGCCGCCTGCAGGCGTGGTGCCCACCCTGGCGCTGCGCCGGCTGCGCCTGTTCGAGGCCCGCGCGCCGCCACTGTCCTGAAGCCCTGAGATCGCCCGCTGTCGAGGGCCCGCCGCGATCTGCCGCGCGGGCCGATGGCGCATTTTTGGATTCATGCCTGCGGCTGCCATTTCGCCATTTCGCCATGTCGAAATGCGCCATGGGCCAGGACTTCAGCATGAACTGTTTCGTTCGACGCGCCGCCGTGCTTGGCACCGCGGCGCTCGCCCTTTCGCTCCAGGCCCGGGCGCAGCCCGCCTCGCCCAGCACCGTGCTCGTCACGGGCAACCCGCTGCGCAGCGCAGACGCGCCGGCCGCGGCTTCGGTGCTCAGCGGTGACGAACTCGTGCGCCGCCGCGGCGCCTCGATCGCCGAGACGCTGGAAGGTCAGCCGGGGCTGGCCGCCAGTTATTTCGGCCCGATCGCCAACCGGCCGATCATCCGCGGCCAGGAGGGCGACCGCATCCGGCTGCTCGGCAACGGCGGCGCGAGTTTCGACGCCTCGGCGTTGAGCAGCGATCACGCCGTGCCGATCGATCCACTGGTGGTCGAGCGCATCGAGGTGCTGCGCGGCCCGGCGGCGCTGCTCTACGGCGGCAGCGCGGTGGGCGGCGTGGTCAACCTGGTCGACAACCGCATCCCGGTCGCGCCACTCGCCGGCCCGGGCGGCAGCGCCGAACTGCGGCTGGGCGGCGCGGCCTCCGAGACGAGCCTGGCCGCGCTGCTGGAAACCGGCGCCGGCGGCTGGTCGTGGCACGCCGACGGCTTCTCGCGGCGCACCGGCGACCTGCGCGTTCCGGCGTTCGAACTCGAGGTCGGCGGCGTGCCACAGCGCCGCACGCGCATCGGCAATTCCGACAGCCGCTCCGAAGGCGCCGCGCTGGGCGGCTCGTATGGCTGGCGCGACGGTTACCTGGGCCTGTCGATCGACGGCTTTCGCACACAGTACGGCAGCGTGGCCGAAGACAGCGTGCGCTTGCGAATGGAGCGCAGCCGGCTGGCCGCGGCCGGTGAGTGGCGCGCCTTGCCCGGGCCGATCGAGACCTGGCGCGCGCAGGCCTCGGCCACTGACTACCGGCACGACGAACTCGAAGACGGCGCGCTCGGCACCAGGTTCAAGAACCGCGGCAGCGAGGCGCGCGCGGAGGCCGTACACCGCGCGCTGGCCCTCGGCGGAGGTGTCTTGCACGGTGTCTTCGGTCTGCAAGCCGAGCGCTCGGATTTCGAGGCGCTGGGCGACGAGGCTTTCGTGCCGTCGACGACCACGCGGCAATCCGCGGCCTTCTTGCTCGAGACCTGGACGCTCGGTGCGCTGAAGCTCGATGCCGGTGTGCGCGCCGAACGGGTTCGGGTGCAGTCGCAGGGTGACGCCACCGGCAGCGATGAGCCGCGCTTCGGTGCTGCCCGCACGCGCAGCTTCGCGCCGCGCAGCCTGTCGCTGGGCTTGCGCGGGCAGCTGTCAGAGGGCTGGAAGGCCGAGGCTTCGTTGTCGTCCACGCAGCGCGCGCCGACCTCGTACGAGTTGTTCGCGAATGGCGTGCACGTGGCCACCGCGGCCTTCGAGCGCGGCAGCGCCGAGCAGGCGCTCGAACGCGGGCGTCATGCCGAGCTCGGCCTGTCGTGGACGCGTGGCCCGGCGCTGCTGAAGCTGTCGCTGTTCACGAGCCGCTTCGCGAACTACATCGTGCTGCTGCGCAGCGGTGAGTCGTTCGAAGGCGATGAAGGCGCGTCGCTGCCGGTGTTCGACTTCACCGGTGTGCGCGCACGGCTGGCTGGCGCCGAACTGCAGGCGCGCTGGGAAACGCCGGGCCCCGCTGCGCGCTGGGCGTGGAGCGCCAGCCTGGATACGCTGCGCGGCGACGACCGGTCCCACGGCGAGCCCTTGCCGCGCGTCGCGCCGCGTCGCCTGCGCCTGGGGGGAGAGTGGCTGGGCGGGCCCTGGCGGCTCGGCGCCGAGCTGCAGCGGGCGGCCCACCAGGCGCGCGTGCCGAGCGACGACAGCGCCACGCCTGGCTGGACGCAGTTCGATCTGAGCGGTTCGTGGAGCGGCCAGTTCGGCAGCCGCGCAGCGCTCGGATTCCTGCGCATCGGCAACCTGACGAATCGCCTGGCCTTCAACGCCACCACCATCGCCACCGTGCGCGGTCGCGTGCCGCTGCCCGGGCGCTCGCTGCGCATCGGGCTGCGCTTGTCCTACTGAGCGCCCCAAGGCCGGCCGGGGCCGGCCGTCCCCGCGGGGATCAAGGAAAGTGGCACGAGACCGGCAAACAACTGCGGGGGAAACCCCGAATGACGGCCGCTGGCGCGCACGCCTAGAGTGCGCACCTCTTTCGAGCGGCTTCCGCTGTCGCAAGACCAGGAGCCGCCCCGAGGGGGTGCGCGAGGAGACATCGACAACACAAGACGAAGAACATTCACGCCAGGTGAACGGGGGCGCGGCCAGCATGGCCGCGCGCCGATTCGAGGCGCTGCTCCGGCAACGGACAGCGCCTCTTTGTTTGGTCGGCTCGGAAAAGGCTCGCCGAGCGGTGCCTGTTCGCACGATCGCCGCCGGTGGCCGCTTCCTACGATCGGCGCACCGTTTGCCCGCCCGTCGCTGCCATGTCCGTGAACCCCGAACTGCGCTCTCTCGACATCGACATCCCGACTACGCCGAAGTCGCTGGTCGAGCTGTCGCTGCTGCTCGCCGACGACGACGTGAACCTCGACGCGGTGGCGTCACTCATCGAATCCGACATGGCGCTCGCGTCGGCGGTGCTGAAGGCAGTGAACTCGTCGCTGTACGGGCTGAAAGGCCGCGTGCAGACCGTGCAGCAGGCCATCACCTACCTGGGCACGCGCGAGGTGGTGGGCATCGCCTACGAGATGGGGCTGCGCGCCGCGTTCGGCCCGGCAGCGGAGCTGGAGCCGATCTGGCAGCGGGCAGCGGTGCGCGGCCTGGTGATGGGGCGTCTGGCGCAGCGCTTGTCGCTGGACGCCTGGGCCGCGCATTCGGCGGGCCTGTTCGAAGAATGCGGCAAGGCCGTGCTGTTCCGCCACGCGGTGGACCATTACCGCTCGATGCTGCGCGCGGCGGTCAGCGATCTGGAACTGCTGAGCCTGGAGAAGGTGGGATTCGGCGTCAGCCACGACGCGCTGGGCGCGGCGCTGTGCGAAAGCTGGGGCCTGGCGGCGGCGGCAGTGGCGAGCGTTCGGCACCACGTGGCGGTGCAGGCCAGCGGCGTGGTGCCGCCGGAAGTGACGCGCCGCTCGCTGTGTGCGCTGTCGGGCATGGCGCAGGTGCTGACCTTCGATGCCGAACGCATCGACGAGGTGTGCAGCGCACTGGCCGCGCAGGTTGACCTGGACGAAATGCTGGTGCTGCGCGCCGTGCGTGGCGTCGCCGAGCAGCTGCAGCTGGCCCGCGAGCACGCTCGAACGGCCTAGCCAGCCTAGCCAGTCTGTCGCCCGGGCGACAGTCAAAACGCCGCCGCGGAGCCGGCTTTGCCGCTCCGCCGGCGGCCCCCCCTCGAGGGGGAAGCGCCGAAGGCGCTCCGCGGGTGGTCCCAATCCCAGGGAAGTCCTGCTGGCAGGCGGCAAACGGCTTCGGTAGCCTTCGTTTCCCCGATCACCCTGCCGCCCACCCCCGGGCCGAATCCCCATGCCTTCGACGATCGCTGCCGACACGCTCGCCCTGCAACGCCTGTACCACTGGGAGAGGACAACGCCCGATCGGGTGGCTCTGACGCAGCCGCTGGGCGGCGGCCAGGTGAAGAACTACACCTGGAAAGAGCTGATGGCCGAGACGCGGCGCATGGCCGCGTACCTGCGCACGCTCGGTTTCGAGCCGGGCACGCGCATCGCGCTGATCTCCAAGAACACCGCGCAATGGCTGATGACCGACTTCGCCATCTGGATGGCGGGTTACGTCTCGGTGCCGCTGTACCCGACGCTGGCCCCGGGCACGATCCGCCAGATCCTCGAGCACAGCGAATCGAAGCTGCTCTTCGTCGGCAAGCTCGACGGCTGGGCCGGCATGAAGCCCGGCATCCCTGCGGGCCTGGCCTGTATCCACCTGCCGCTGGCCGACCCGGACGCGGTGAAGAACTACCCGGGCTGGGACGCGATCGTCGCCAGGACCGAGCCGCTGGCCGGCGAGCCGGTGATCCCCGTTGACGAACTCTCGACCATCATTTACACCTCGGGCACCACCGGTGCGCCCAAGGGCGTGATGCACAGCTTCGACACCTTCGCCTGGGCGGTGACCTCGGGCTTGAAGCGCGTCAAGGCGATCGACCAGAACGCGCGCATGCTGTCGTACCTGCCGCTGTCGCATGTGGCCGAGCGCACGCTGGTCGAGCACGGCCTTCTCGCCACCGGCATGCATGTCTTCTTCGCCGAAAGCCTGGAGACCTTCACCGTCGATCTGCAGCGTGCACGGCCGACGGTGTTCTTCTCGGTGCCGCGGCTGTGGGTGAAGTTCCAGCAGGGCATCAGCGCGAAGATGCCGCCGCAGAAGCTGAACCGCATGCTGAAGATCCCCATCCTCGGCGGCATCGTGCGCAAGAAGATCCTCACGGCGCTGGGGCTGCAGGAATGTGTCTTCGCCGCCGGCGGCGCCGCACCGATGCCGCCCGACTTGCTGCGCTGGTACAACAAGCTCGGCCTGGACCTGGTCGAGGTCTACGGCATGACCGAGAACTGCGGCCTCTCGCACGCCACGCTGCCCGGCAAACAACGCCCCGGCACGGTAGGCCTGCCCTACGACGGCGTGCAGAGCCGCCTCGACCCGACCAGCAGCGAGATCCAGGTCAAGGCCGACTGCCTGATGCTGGGCTACTACAAGGAGCCCGAGATCACCCGGCAGGCCTTTACCGACGACGGCTGGCTGAGGACCGGCGACAAGGGCGCTCTGGACGGCGAGGGCAACCTGAAGATCACCGGCCGCGTGAAGGACCTCTTCAAGACCAGCAAGGGCAAGTACGTGGCGCCCGCACCGATCGAAGACAAGCTGGTCATGAACAACGCTGTGGAAGCCTGCTGCGTGACCGGCGCCAACCTCGGCCAGCCGCTGGCCTTGTTGATGCTCAACATCGACGCCGTGAAGAAGGCCGGCAGCGCCGAGGGCAAGGCCGAACTCGAGTCTTCGCTCACCGCGCACCTGAAGACCGTCAACGACACGCTCGACCCGCACGAGCAGCTCGACTGCCTGGTGCTGATGACCGACGCGTGGACGGTGGACAACGACCTCATCACGCCGACCTTCAAGGTCAAGCGCAACAAGATCGAGGACCTGTTCGCCGCCAACTACGAGAAGTGGGTCGGTGCGCGCAAGAAGGTGATCTGGTACCAGGCCTGAGCGCGACGGCCTGACGAGAAACCGGGCGCGTGGCGCGCCCGGAGTTTCAGAACATCAGCTGCGACGGCGCAGGCGCGACGTGCGCGCGATGCCAAGCAGCGCCAGCGCGACCAAGGCCAGCGACGCCGGCTCGGGTGTCGCGACCGGGGTGAACTCGTAGCGCACCGCGATGTTGCCGCCCGCCCAGATGCCGTCTGTGGCGCCGGGGAAGTCGTTGAAGCTCTCGAAGAACTCCATGATCAGCTGCCCGTCCGGCGCGAGGAAGAAGTCCAGGCCGATGCCGACCAGGTCGACGATGCCGCCGCTGGTGTAATTCGCCCCGCCGGGAAAGTTGTCGCCGATGCCCGTCGTCAGATTCACGAAAGCGCCGGCCGACGACCCGAAGGCAATGACCATCTCGGACAACCAGCTCGGGTCAATTGCGAACTGCTCGGTGTCCCAGCCGATACCGGTGA
Organism: Rubrivivax sp.; assembly: GCA_031400795.1. Taxonomy (GTDB): domain Bacteria; phylum Pseudomonadota; class Gammaproteobacteria; order Burkholderiales; family Burkholderiaceae_C; genus Rubrivivax. Next base: position 39,503 of record JANNQO010000285.1, read on the forward strand.
TGTGCGCGCTGGCCGGCAGCAGGCTGGTGATCACGGTGTTCAGCGGGCTGCCAGGGCCGTCGACGCTGTTGATGCCGGTCACGTCGACGATCAGCGTGGCAACCACCGCCGCGGCGGTCAGCCCCTTGCTCGCACCCCCCGGCGCACCGGCCGCCGCCTGCAACGCCCCGACCGGCACTGCGGTGGCGGTCAGTGAAAAGCAAACCAGACCCAGAGCCGTGACCAGAGCCAGAGCCACTTTCTTCAAGCTGTGCATGGAACCCTCCAAAGTTGACGTTTGACCAGCAGTGACAGAACTTCACCCCATGTCACCGCGCGTTGCAAAGGCTATCAGCGGCTTCCCAGCGTCGCAAGGACGGTTGCATGTGCAACCACCCTATTCAAGGGGGGGGGTCAGGTGCAGGTGAGGTGCAGGGTGATCGATCGCGACTTCGAAGCCATCGACTGCAGGCGCGCAGCGTGCGGCGCGATCAGCACAGGCGTTCGACGATCAGCGGCGGCGCCTGAGGCGCGACGATGCTGACGTGTATCGCCGTGCGCAGCGCGGCCGCGGCGGCGTCCGCTGCGGCGTGGTCGGCGGCGTGCACGATGGCCAGCGGATCGCCGGCGTGTACCGCAGCGCCGATGCACAGGCAGTTTGCCAGCCCGACGCGCGGGTCGACGCGGTCGCCGCTGCTGCGGCGCCCGCCGCCGAGCTCCACCACCGCCAGGCCCAGCGCGCGGGTGTCGATGCGGGCCACGAAGCCGCTGCCTGGGCTCGCTACCGGGCGCTGCACCGGGGCCACCGGCAGGGTCGCGTCGTGCAGCACGTCCGCCGGGCCGCCTCGCGCCGCAACCATGCGTGCGAAGCGCTCCGCGGCGTGGCCGTGATAGAGCGCGCCGGCCAGGCGGCGGCGTGCGTCGTCCAACGTGGCATCGAGCCCGCCCTTCACGAGCAGCTCTGCGCCCAGCTCCAGCGTCACCTTCAACAACCGTGGCTCGCGCCGCTTGCCGGTCAGGAAGTCGATCGCTTCGCGGGTTTCCAGCGCGTTGCCGGCATGGTCGCCCAGCACCTGGTTCATGTCGGTGAGCAAGGCCACCGCCGGCAGCCCGCAGGCCTGCGCCACGGCCACGAGTTCGATGGCCAGCTCGCGCGCCGCATCGGGCGTGGCCGTGAAAGCGCCGTTGCCGACCTTCACGTCGAGCACCAGTGCCTGCAAGCCGGCGGCAAGCTTCTTGGACAGGATGCTGGCGACGATCAGCGGCGTCGATTCGACCGTGGCCGTGACGTCGCGGATCGCATAGAGCCTGCGGTCGGCAGGCGCCAGCGTGGCGCCGGCGCCGACGATTGCGCAGCCCGCGGCACGCAGCGTGGCGAGCAGATCAGCCCGGTCGGCTGCGTCGGTCTCGCAGCGGTAGCCGGGCAAGGCTTCGAGCTTGTCCAGCGTGCCGCCGGTGTGCCCGAGTCCCCGCCCACTGACCATCGGCACCAGCGCGCCGCAGGCCGCCAGCATCGGCGCCAGCACCAGGCTCACCTTGTCGCCGACACCACCGGTGGAGTGTTTGTCGATCACCGGCGCATCGAGGCCCAGCCCGTGCCAATCGAGCACTTCGCCCGAATCGCGCATCGCCTGCGTCAGCGCCACGGTCTGATCGCGGCCCATGCCACGCAGCAGGATGGCCATCGCCAATGCCGCCGCCTGGCTATCGCTCCAGGAGCCGTCGACCAGGCCTTGCACGAAACCGGCGATCTGCGCCGGCGACAGTGCCGAGCCGTCGCGTTGAGTGCGGATGATCTCGGTCGGAAGGCTCACGGCGGCCGATCGCGGCGGTGCTCAGTTCAGCCGTGTGACGCGGTTCAGCGCGCCGGGCGCCAGCGTCGGGTTGTTCTTCACGAAGATCTCGAACGCGTCGATGTCCATCATGCCGGTGCGCGGCTCGCGCCCGGCGCGCAGCACGGTGAAGTTGTCGCCACCGCTGGCCATGAAGCCGTTGACGGTGACGCGCAGCGCCGCGGTGGCCGTGATCGGCTGGCCGTTCAGTCGCAGGCTGTCGGCCACGACGCGCTGGCCCGGCGGCTTGCCCGCGTCCCAGGTGTAGCCGAAGCCGCGCGAGACCTGCAGCACGCGGCCCGCCACGGTCGGCTGGCCGAGCCACTGCTGTTCGAGCAGTTGCACGAACTGCGCGCCGCTCAAGGTCATCGTGACGAGGTTGTTGTAGAAGGGCTGCACCGAGAACAGGTCTTCGTAGCGCACCTGGCCATCGGCCGGCAGGGGCAGCGCCGCGCGGATGCCACCCGGGTTCATCAGCGCGATCTGCGCACCGGCGTCGGCCGTGGCGGCGAGCTGGGCGTCGGCGATGACCTGGCCAAGGGCACTTTCGCCGGCCGGGTTGGTATCGCGCGGCAAGGCCGCTGCGATGCGGCCCACCACGCGCTTGGCCAGCGGGGTCACCAGGCGTTCGTAGGTGGCAATGAGATCGGTCTGCAGCGGGTTCTTTGCGAACTGCGTCGGGCGCACGATGACGTTGTCGGCCACCGCACTCGTCACGTCGCCGGACTTCGGGTCGAGCAGCAGGTCGATCTGCGTCACTACCGTGCCGTACTTGTCGCCGCTGGTGACGAGGCGCCCGTCGATGCGGCAGTTGTAGGCGCGGTGCGTGTGGCCGCTGACCACCACGTCCACCGCCTTGTCGAGTTTCTTCACGATGTCGACGATGGGCCCGCTGATGCCCGGGCACTCGTTGTAGTCGCCGCTGGGCACGCCGCCTTCGTGGATCAGCACGACGATGGCTTCGACGCCCTGGCGCTTCAGCTCGGGCACCAGGCCGTTCACCGTCTGGGCTTCGTCGCGGAAGGTGAGTCCGCGCACACCGTCGGGCACGACGATGGTCGGTGTGTCTTTCAGCGTCAGGCCGATGAAGGCGACGGGGATACCCTGGAAGCGCTTGATGTGATAGGCCGGGAACAAGGTCTTGCCGGTCGCATCGATCACCGTGCTGGCGGCCAGGTAGCGGAACTTCGCACCCTTGAAAGGCTGCGGGCCCTTGCAGCCCTCGGTGGGGTGACAGCCGCCGTTCTGGATGCGCACGAGTTCGGCGGCGCCCTTGTCGAACTCGTGGTTGCCCACCGACGACACCTCCAGACCCATCGCCGACAGCGACTCGATGGTCGGCTCGTCGCGGAACAGCGCCGACAGCAGCGGCGTGGCGCCGATCAGGTCGCCCGCGGCAACGAAGACGTGGTTCGGGTTCTTCGCGCGCAGCTCGGCCACCGCGGTGGCCAGGTGCTCGGCGCCGCCGGCGGGCACGTTGATCCACTTCGTGGCATCGGCCGGGTCCTTGATGCGGATGCCGCCGCCGGGCGTCTTCAGGTTGCCGTGGAAATCGTTGATGGCGAGGATCTTCACCGCCACCGGCTCGCTCGGACGGGTGGCGCAGCCGGCCAGCAGCGCGAGGCTCGCGGCGAGGCCGAGCAGGAACGAACGATTCATCGTTTCATCTCCATCGTTAACCGGTCGTCACAGCGCGAGGCCGGCGAGCACCGCTTCGAGCAGAGCCACCGCGCGCGCGCTGGCCGCCTGCGCGGTGGCCAGCGTGTGCGCATGGCTCAGTGTCTGCGCGTCCATGCCGGCGGCCATGTTGGTGAGCATCGAGATCGCCAGCACGCGCAGGCCGGCGTGGCGCGCGAGGATAGTCTCGGGCACCGTGCTCATGCCCACTGCCTGTGCGCCGACCAGGCGCAGCATGCGGATCTCGGCCGGCGTTTCGAACTGCGGGCCCATCGCCCAGGCGTAGACACCTTCGTGCAGCGTCGTGCCTTGCTGCTGCGCGATGGCCAGGGCCTGGGCACGCAAGGGCGCGTCGTAGGCGGCGCTGAGATCGACGAAACGGCCGTCGCCGGATTCACCGAACAATGGCGAGCGCTGCACCAGGTTCAGGTGGTCGCTGATCAGCATCAGCTCGCCGGGGCGCATGCGCTCGTCCAGGCTGCCGGCGGCGTTGGTCTGCACGAGCAGCGTCACGCCGAGTGCGGCGAGCGTGCGGATCGCGCCTTTCATGCCGTCGGCCTCACCGGTTTCATAGGCATGTTTGCGGCCCGCCAGCACGGCCACCGCCTGCGCGCCGATGCGGCCCAGGCGGACCATGCCGGCATGGCCGCCGACGCCGAGCTTGGGGAACGCCGGCAGCTCGGCATAAGGCACGTCGATCGCGCCTTGCACACGCTCGGCCAGACGTCCGTTTCGGCATCTCATGCTCTTCAATATTTGTTAGGCGGCAAATCCATTGACAAAATTCACACCACCACCAGCCACGACAATTTCCTCATCTTCACCTCCACTTCCCAAATCCAATCTCAGATCAATCTCTTCTTCTTCATCTTCAACAATAATCTCTCCTGGCTTGACTTTAATGACAGGCAATGGAGCAATGTTCTGACTGGTAAAGTAGCCAACAAGCTGCCCGGGAATCTCCTTGAGCGTTGTGGATGTCAAATCAACACTATTGGTACAATGTTTGTTGAATTGTACAAATTGTGCAATGTCACGTTGTTGACTACTATTAGACATGACAGCACCATGACCATCCAACAATTCCATGGATGAAAAATCAGCACTACCCACACCGACAATGACGACAGACAAGGGTGATGATGCAACTTTTTGCCGTGGCAGGAGTTGTTGAAATCCGCCGGGG
>JANNQO010000286.1:0-6207 GCA_031400795.1 Rubrivivax sp.
ATCGTCGCCTGCGTCGTCGGTGATGGCGAGGCCGAGACCGGCGCGCTGGCGGCGAGTTGGCACTCCAACAAGTTCCTGAACCCCGCCCGCGACGGCGCGGTGCTGCCGATCCTGCATCTGAATGGCTACAAGATCGCCAACCCCACGGTGCTGGCACGCATCAACCGGGAAGAACTGACCGACCTGATGCGCGGCTACGGCCACGAGCCGCACTTCGTCGAAGGCGACGACCCGGTGCCGGTGCACCAGGCGCTGGCTGGCGCACTGGATGAGGCGCTGGCGCAGATACGCCAGTTTCAGCAGCAGGCGCGAGCGCTCGAGCCCGGCCAGTCGCCGCCACGCCCGCGCTGGCCGATGATCGTCTTGCGCACACCCAAGGGCTGGACCGGGCCGAAGACGGTCGATGGCAAACCGGTTGAAGGCAGCTGGCGGTCGCACCAGGTGCCCATTGCCGAGTTCAAGACCGGTGGGCATGTGCGGCAGCTCGAAAGCTGGCTCAAGAGTTACCGGCCCGAGGAGCTGTTCGACAAGGACGGTCGGTTCCTTGACGAGTTGGCAATGCTGGCACCGACGGGCCAGCACCGCATGGGCTGCAATCCGCACGCCAATGGCGGCGGATTGCTGAAGCCGCTGGACATGCCTTCGTTCCGAACCTACGCCGTGGCGGTGCCCGAGCCGGGCGCCGTGGACGCCGAGGCCACACGCGTCCTGGGCCGGTTCCTGCGCGACGTGATGAGGCTCAATCTGAAAGCCGCCAACTTCCGCATCTTCGGCCCGGACGAAACCGCGTCGAACCGGCTGGATGCGGTGTTCGAGGTGTCCGGCAAGGTGTGGCTGGACGGCGTGCAGGAGGAGCGTGACAACCACCTCAGCGCCAACGGCCGTGTGATGGAAGTGCTGAGCGAGCACCTGTGCGAAGGCTGGCTCGAGGGCTACCTGCTCACCGGCCGCCATGGCCTGTTTTCCTGCTACGAAGCCTTCATCCACATCGTCGATTCGATGTTCAACCAGCACGCCAAGTGGCTGAAGGTGTGCAACCAGATTCCCTGGCGCAAGCCGATCGCGTCGCTGAACTACCTGCTCACCTCGCACGTCTGGCGGCAGGACCACAACGGCTTCTCGCACCAGGACCCCGGCTTCATCGACCACGTGGCGAGCAAGAAGGCCGATGTGGTGCGCATCTACCTGCCGCCCGACGCCAACACCCTGCTGTCGGTGGCCGAGCACTGCTTGCGCAGCCGTAACTACGTCAACCTGATCATTGCCGGCAAGCAGCCGGCGCCGCAGTGGCTGGACATGGACGCGGCCGTGCGCCACTGCGCGGCCGGCGCTGGCGTCTGGGAGTGGGCCAGCAACGATGCGTCGGACCCCGACGTCGTGATGGCCTGCGCCGGCGACGTGCCCACTCTGGAGGCGCTGGCCGCCGTGACGCTGCTGCGCAGCTACGTGCCCGGCATCCGCATCCGTTTCGTCAACGTCGTCGATCTGATGGTGTTGCAGCCGCCTTCGGAACATCCCCACGGCCTGGCCGAGCACGAGTTCGATGCCCTTTTCACCACCGACAAGCCAGTCATTTTCGCCTTCCATGGTTACCCGGCGATCATTCACAAGCTGACCTACCGGCGGCGCAACCACGACAACATCCACGTGCGCGGCTACAAGGAAGAGGGCACCACGACGACGCCGTTCGACATGGTGGTGCTGAACAACGTGGACCGCTATCAGTTGGCGCTGGACGCGATCCGGCGCATCCCCAGGCTGGCGGGCCAGGTCGAGGCGGAAGCCGCGCGCTTTGCTGCCACCCTGCAACGCCACAAACGCTACATCGCCGAGCATGGCGATGACATGCCCGAGATCCTGGACTGGCGTTGGTCGCCAGCGAAGACTGATTCGTGAGCGCGCTGAACATCCTGGCGCTGAACAGCGGCTCGTCGACGCTCAAGTTCGGCTTGCACCGCGTCGATTCGGCAGGGGCCGAGAAGCTGTTTGGCGAGACCTTCTCAACGGTCTCCACGGTTTCCACGCTTTCGACGGCTCCCACGGCTGACCACCCGGACGCGATGCCCCGTGTCGCCAGCGCTCTGGCGGCGTCCGGGATGCCGGCACCAGATGCCATCGGGCACCGCATCGTGCACGGCGGGCCTGCGCTGCGCCAACATTGCCGTATCGACGACGCGGTGCTGCGGCAACTGCAGGCCGCTGCGGCCTTCGCGCCACTGCACACACCCGCCGCGCTGGCGCTCATCCGATCCACGCGGGCGCACTTTCCCGGCATTCCGCAGGTGGCGTGTTTCGACAGCCAGTTTCATGCCGGCTTGCCAGAAGTGGCGCGCGTGCTGCCGATTGCCCGAGAGCTGTTGTCGGAGGGCATGCAACGTTACGGATTCCACGGCCTGTCGCTCGAATCGATCGTGCGGCAACTGGGTTCTGATCTGCCCGAGCGCCTGGTCATCGCCCACCTGGGCAATGGCGCCAGTATCACGGCGTTGAAGGCGGGCCATTCGATCGACACCAGCATGGGCTTGACGCCCAGCGGCGGGGTCATCATGGGCACGCGCAGCGGCGATCTCGACCCCGGTGTCCTCGTGTACCTGATGCGCGAGAAGAAGTTCGACGCCGCCAGGCTCGAAGCATTGATCGATCAAGGTTCCGGCCTGCTGGGCATCTCGGGGGTCAGCGGCGACATGCGGCGTCTGCATGAAGCCGCTGCGTCGAACCACGATGCACGCCTGGCCATCGAAATGTTCTGCGTTTCGGTGCGCAAGCAGGTGGCCGCGATGAGCGCCGTTCTGGGTGGCTTGGACATGCTCGTCTTCACTGGCGGCATCGGCGAGCACGACGCGCAGGTGCGCAACGAGATCTGCAGCGGCCTGGCATGGATCGGCATCAGCGTCGACGAATCACGCAACCGCGCTGCGAGCAACCCTGTCAGTGATGGCGCATCGCGCTGCCAGGTGCTTGTGCTCGCCTCGCAGGAGGACGAGCAGATCGCCCGCCATGCGTGGGCGTTGCTCACATGACGGCGGCGGTAGCCGTTCGCCGCACTGAAGATGGCGACGCGTCGGTCATGGAGGCCGACGCGGTGGCGGCGGCACTGGGTGTGGATGTCGAGACCGGCCTGCGCGCGCAGGAGGCCGCGAGCCGGCTCGCGCAGCACGGGCCCAACGAACTGCGTGCGGCACCGCCGGTACCGGCCTGGCGGCGCGTGCTGGCGCAGTTCCAGGACCCGCTGATCTACCTGTTGCTGGCGGCGGTGGCGGTGGCCCTGGTGGCTTGGTGGGTCGAAGGCACGGATGCGCAAGGGCGGGGCTGGCCGGTGGACGCGATCGTCATCGTCGCCGTCGTTCTGCTGAACGCGGTAATCGGCCATGTGCAGGAAGCGAAGGCGCAGAACGCGGTGGCTGCGCTCGCCAAGATGACGGCTGCGACGGCAGCCGTGCTGCGTGACGGCAAGCCGCAGCGTGTGCCGAGCGCCGAGCTGGTGCGCGGCGATGTGCTCGTACTGGCCGAGGGCGATGCCGTCGGCGCGGACGCGCGCCTGTTTCAGGCCACGGCGCTGCGGGTGCAGGAGGCCGCGTTGACCGGTGAGAGCGAAGCCGTGCTCAAGGCCACCGCCACGCTGCCCCAGCCGGCCGCGTTGGGGGACCAGCTCGACATGGTCTTCAAGGGCACGGCGGTGGCGCAGGGCACGGGCCGTGCGGTGGTCACTGCCACCGGCATGGACACCCAGATGGGCAAGGTCGCGGCGCTGCTGGAGGCCACTGCCGAGGAGCCGACGCCGCTGGAGAAGGAAGTCGCGCGCATCGGGCGCACGCTGGGCATCGCGGTCGTCATCGTCGCCCTTGTGGTGGTGGGCACCATCTTGCTCATCTCCGAGATTCGCAACACCGCCGATGTGGTGCATGTGCTGCTGCTGGGGGTGTCGCTGGCCGTGGCCGCGGTGCCCGAGGGGCTGCCCGCCATTCTGGCGGTGGTGCTCGCGCTGGGCGTGCAGCGCATGGCCAAACACCACGCCATCGTCAAGAACCTGTCTTCGGTGGAGACGCTGGGCTCGGCGTCGGTCATCTGTTCGGACAAGACCGGCACATTGACCCGCTCCGAGATGACCATCGAACGCGTGATGTCGGCCTCGGGCAGCACCAAGGTCAGCGGGGTGGGGTACGCGCCCCACGGCCAGGTCAGCAAGTTCCACCAGGTGGAGCAAGGCGGCCAGAGCGGTGCTGAGCTTCCCGCCGGTCCGCTGCGCGATGAAACCATTGTTGTTCTGAGCGGTGGCAGCCTGGCGGGCAACGCCGATTTGCGCCGGACGGAAGGTGGCGAGTGGGAGATCCATGGTGACCCTACCGAAGCCGCGTTCCTGGTGGCCGAGCGCAAGCTGGGGGTGACGGAACGGCGCGAGCGGCGCTTCGAGCGTGTCGGCGAGGTCCCGTTCACGTCCGAGCGCAAGCTGATGACGACGATCGAACGCGACCACGAACATGGCGACGCGCTCGTGGCCATCACCAAGGGCGCGCCCGACGTGCTGCTCGGCCGCTGCACTCAGGCGCGCGTGGGGATGGAAGTCGTCGCGCTGGATGAAGCCTTGCGAGCGCGGCTGCTGGGCGACGTAGATACCCTCACCGACGCCGCACTGCGCACGCTGGCGGTGGCCTACCGGCCGCTGGCGCCGGGTGAAGACCAGGCGCATGCGGAAGCACTGGAACGCGACCTGATCTTCGTCGGCACCGTTGGCATGATTGACCCGCCGCGCGAAGAGGCGGCGGTGGCCATCCGCGAAGCGCGCCGGGCCGGCATCCGGGTCGTCATGATCACAGGCGATCACCCGAAAACGGCTGCGCGCATTGCGGCAGACCTCGGCATCGTCGACGCGGGTTCACCCGCGCTCACCGGCGCCGAGATCGACGCGTTGGACGAGGCGGCCTTCGCCGAGGCCGTGCGCAAGACCTCGGTCTACGCCCGCGTGGCCCCAGCGCACAAGCTGCGCATCGTCGACGCCATGCAGGCCGACGGCAACATCGTGGCGATGACCGGCGACGGCGTCAACGACGCGCCAGCGTTGAAGGCCGCCGACATCGGCATCGCGATGGGTGTGACCGGCACCGAAGTGACCAAGGAAGCGGCCAAGATGATCCTGGCCGACGACAACTTTGCGACCATCGTCGACGCCGTGCGCGAAGGGCGCGCCATCCTCGACAACATCCGCAAGTTCCTGCGCTACCTGCTGTCGTCGAACATCGGCGAGGTGCTGACGGTGTTCCTGGGCGTGATCGGCGCGGGCGTGATCGGCCTGAAGTCCACCGAGGCCGATGCCGGTGGCGCCGTGGTGCTGCCGCTGCTGGCCACCCAGCTGCTGTGGATCAACCTCATCACGGATTCGGCGCCCGCGCTGGCGATGGGTGTGGACCCGGCCACCGACGACCTGATGGCGCGCAAGCCGCGGCATGTGAACGAGCGCCTCATCGATGCCCGGATGTGGTCCAGCGTGATCAAGACCGGTCTGGTGATCGCGCTGGTCAGCCTGCTGACGATGGACTTCTACCTGCCTGGCGGATTGATTGCCGGCACGGGTGACCTCACGACGGCCCGCACGGCAGGATTCACGGTCCTGGTGTTCACGAGCCTGTACACCTGCTTCACCGCACGCTCTGACACCACCAGTGCCTTCGCCAATCTGTTCGTCAATCCCTGGCTTTGGGGTGCCGTTTCACTCTCGCTGGTGTTGCAGGTTGCTGTCGTCCACGTCCCCTTCCTGAACATCGCCTTCGGCACGGCGCCGCTGGCGCTGGACCAGTGGCTGGTGTGCGCCGCGATGGCCAGCGTGGTGTTGATCTACAGCGAAGGGCAAAAACTGTTGAGGCGCAGTTGGGGTCGATGAAACATGCTCTTCAACATCGTCGCGGACATCGCCAAACTGAGCCTCTTCATCGTCTGCGCCTATGCGCTGTTGGGTGCTTACGCAGCGCGGCGAAGGCCGCAGTGGACCGAGCATCTTACGAAGCGTCGGTTGGCCGTGCTCGGGATCCTGACGCTGGCCGTCGGTGGCATCAAACTGATCGAGGATGTCGTCGCGAAAGAGTCCGGGCCGGTTGACGAGGCCATCCTGTGGTTCTTCCGTAATCATGTGCCAGCTGCGCTGGACGGCTTCTTCGAGGCGGTCACGCTCAGCGGCTCAGCGAGGTTTCTGGTGCCCCTCTCAGCCCTGGCCGC